>NZ_BAAADA010000137.1:0-4906 GCF_039522005.1 Alkalibacterium indicireducens | reverse complement strand
CATTTTAATATTAAAATTGAAGAGTTACCATCTCTAGAAAAAAAGTTTCCGCCAAAGTCTTGACACATACGTGAAGTTTTTCTTTTTTTCTATTCTTATGTAATAGTGGTATAATAAATAAAAGCACCGTACACGTTTGACGACCTAGAGGTGATAGAAATGGTTCGGCTATTTATCAACAAGGAATACCAGACCTTGCAGGACCGGATGATCGTAAAAGATGCTGCAGGTGAAAAAATATACCTGATTGTCGGAAAATGGGGCAGACTCGGAGACAGGCTGACTGTCTACTCTATGGACGGAAAACGGATCATAGAAGCCAGACAAGTCAAACTCTCAGTTTTTCCTAAGTTCCGTCTGTTTCAGGATGGAAAGAAAATCGGAACAATAAAGAAACGTAAAGGTCTTCGTGGAATGACTCACCCATACTTTACAGTTACACGACTCAACTGGATTATCACAGGTGATTACGATAAACAAATTTTCTCCGTCAGACGATTCGGAAAGCAGATTCTGTCTATCGAAAAATGCGTGTCATTCACTGGAGAATTTTATATCCTCGATTTTCAGAATGAGAAAATTGCACCTGTAGCCTGTCTCATTTCTCAGCTGCTGGATCACTACGGTCAGAATAAATCCACTGTCTGGAATGATATGAAGCAGCAGAAATACAGTCTCAGTTTCATGCATCCGGTCTGGCTGAGAGTAAAAAGACTGCTTTGGTCAAACAAGTAATCCCGATAGTCTAAAAGCCCGAAGACTGAGTTTTTGCCAGTCTTCGGGCTTATTTTTAAAAATCAGTCCTGTTCAATTTGCAACTGATCACTCGGTCAGTTCACAATTATACCAGTATTCCTGTCTATACCTTCTTCTGCATATGATCGTAATGATGGCCGGCAATCATGACTTCCTTTACCTTCTGAAAGCCTTGTGCTTCGTAAAGCTTCAGAGCCCGGGGATTATCATGGTCGACATTGAGTCCGACCACTGTAAAGCCTTCTGATTTCGCTTTGTCATAAACCGCCTGCATCAGTTCTTTACCTATTCCTTTTCCTCTGAACGTATCCTTCGTTACGATGGAATCAAGATACCTTTCGCCTTCGAAAGTCTCACCTTCGATAAATGTTTCAAAAGGAGGGAGCTTGTAGGCCGATATCAAGTCTGACAGCTGATCATACTGATCGGCACTTCCCCCTGGGTAGGAAAAGCAGAAACCGGCTATTTCTCCATCGATCTCTTTTAAAAGGGCATTTTTGTACCCTTGAATAAACGATTCACTTCGAACAGCATGAACCATTGCAGGCCGCAGATCATCCCAAGTTACTTGAGACATGATCGGCAGTTCCATATCTGTCAGAATCACTTTAAATAAATCAACGATTGCTTCTGCATCTTGACGGGATGCTTCTCTGATCATACTAAAACTCCTCAATTATGTTTTTTTAGCTGAATTTTCAAGTGTCTGCTTTATCCGTTCAGCGACTGGTTTTGAAATCCCCAACTTAGTCAGCTCTTCAAGTTCTGCCTCACGCAGGCGTTTCATTGACTTGAAATGACGCAGGACTTTCGTACGGGTTTTCGGACCCACGCCCTCGATGTCATCCAGCTGACTGGTAAAGCTGTTCTTGCTCCTCACGTTTCGGTGGAAGGTAATGGCAAATCTGTGGACCTCTTCCTGCACACGCTGAACAAGGTGAAAAGCCTGGCTCCTTGGATCGAGAATCACCGGTTCCAGTTCATCTCCAAAAATCAGTCCGGCTGTCCGGTGCTTATTGTCCTTGACCATGCCGGCGACAGGAATCATGAGCGACAGTTCATTTTGAAGCACATCCCTGGCTGCATTTACCTGAACCTTTCCTCCATCCATCATGATCAGATCCGGCAGAGGTTTCTTTTCTTTCAGCAGCCGGCTGTAGCGGCGCCGGATAACTTCCTGCGTTGTCGCATACTCGTTGCTCCCGACGACCGTTTTTATCTTATACTTCCGGTAATTATTTTTGTCCGGGCTCCCGTCTTTAAAAGAGACCATGGCGGAAACTGGATTGGATCCCTGAATATTCGAGTGGTCGAACGCTTCGATCCGTTCGATGTAAGGAAGCCCCATCGCCTGGGACAGTTCCTCAATGGCTCCGGTCGTCTTGCGTTCTTTCATTTCGATCAGACGGAACTTTTCTTTCAAAGCCAGCTCGCTGTTCTTCCCGGTTAGCTCAAGCAGTTCTTTTTTCCTGCCTTTTCTAGGCACCAGAACTTTCGTATCGAGCGTATCTTCCAGAAGGGCCTGATCGACTGTCTCAGGGACATATATTTCCTTTGGTTTCTGGTTGTTTTTATCCTGATAGTACTGCAGCATAAAACTCATCAGCTCTTCTTCTGGCGTGTCATAAATCGGAAACATCGTAGCTTCCCGCTTGATGAGTGTAGCCTGGCGAACAAAAAAGACCTGGATAGAGATCCAGCCTTTGTCCATGTAATAATTGAAAAAGTCACGCGGCGTGAAATTGTTAGATATAATGGACTGTTTTTCAACGGTCCGTTCAATGTAGGATATCTGATCTCTGAACTCGGCAGCACGCTCGTAGTTCATCTCTTCAGCCGCTTCCTGCATTTTATCTTTCAGATCCCGCTTGATATCTGTGACATTTCCATTCAAAAATGACTTAATCCGGGCGATCTGAGCATCATATTCTTCTTTCGAGACCTCATGATCGCAAGGTCCGATGCATTGACCGATATGATAATAGAGACAAGCCCGTTTCTGATGACCGTTGCATTTTCTCAATGGATAGATTTTCTGGATCAGCTGCTTTGTTTCGGAAGCCGCCCAGACATCAGGGTAAGGTCCAAAATAATAGCCCCCATCCTGTTCAACTTCTGAACTTATCACCAGCTGAGGATCCCGTTCATTAGTTATTTTAAGATAAGGATAACTGGTCCCTCTTTTCAGCCGGATATTATACTTAGGCTGATGTTTCTGAATCAAGGTGACCTCCAGAAGCAGGGCTTCCTTGTCTGAACCGGTCACGATCGTTTCAAAATCTACTATATCTTCTACCAGACGTTTGGTCTTTCCCGTATGTTCGCCTCTGAAATAAGACCGGACCCTGTTTCTCAGATTCTTGGCCTTCCCGATGTAAATGATCTCGTCGTTGCTGTTTTTCATGATATAACAGCCTGGCAGATCAGTCAGCAGCTGTAGTTTATGTTCGATGATTTCCGTAGTCAAAAAAGCACCCCCTTCTTTCAGTTGATTAAATTAGTTGGACTCTTCAAAAATATAAAGCGAATGGAACGTATTGAAGTCTGATCGTCCGACTTTTACGTTCTTATAACTGAAGGACTCCCCCAGTTCATGCGTCCCGTTCTTCACTGCTTCGTCAACAGCATCGGCAATGTCTGCGTACAGGTCATCGATCGCCTCGTCAGACAGCTTTGCGTGCTCCGCTTCCCAGGCACTTAGGAAAGCCTCTTCGTCTTTCCCTCTGTAAAAATCGATATAATTCTCTTCCATGTTCCCCTTCACTCCTTTCAAGCCTCGTAAATGTCCAGTCTATTTTACCAGAAATGGGAACATTTGTCAGCTTTTCGAGGACAGGTGATCGACAATCTCGAGTCTCTCGATGTCCTGCCTTTCTCTAAGGAGGAACTGGATACGCTGAGCACATTCTACTGGGATAATGTTCATGACTACATCCGTGGTGCATACTGATTCTTCGATAATAATAGCGCATCCCTTTCTTATACACAGGGGGCGCCTTTTTTTCATTGTCTTTCAGTGCATTCTTTTGTATGATAGAAAACAGTACGTCACAAAGTGGATCTGAGATGAATGTTTTCGTTGAAGCCATTACTGACTCTTGAGGAGGATGTCGTATGACTGGACAGTCAAAATTTAACCGGTCTCCGGTTTCTGGAAGAACGTATGCTCTGACAAGGATCGCCTTACTGACCAGTCTGGTTTCTGTGGGCAGACTGACTTTTTCATTTATTCCAAATGTTCAGCCGATGACAGTTCTTCTGATATGCATCACTTTTTATTATGGCTGGAAGATGGGGCTGACGGTCGCTCTGCTTTCCGTGCTCATTACTAACCTGTATCTGGGTATGGGCCCATGGACGGCAGCTCAGATCGGTGGGTTTGCTGCACTTATTCTGCTTTCTCATATGTTTAAAGACAGCCATCAGAACACACCGCTTATCTTTTTGCAGATCTACGTGGCCTTTCTAGGCATTCTATACGGTTTAGTCGTGTCAGTTATGCAGGCGCCTGTCATTGGCTGGAATATTCTTCTGCCCTACTACCTGTCTGGACTGGGTTATGATCTGCTTCATGCCGCAGGAAATGCAGTCTTCTTCCCCATCCTTTACCCAGCTTGTATGAGAGTCTTTAAAATGGCGGATACCTCAGCTTTTGAGAAACGGTCCACTCAAGAAAAAGGAGAAACGAATGAATAAAAAAGAAAAATACCTGATCGGTGTTTCCGTTTTTGTTATCCTGCTAGTTCTAGGACTATGGTATTCAGGACTTGCATCCAATAACCCGACAACCGCTGATCTGGATAAAGAAATTAACATGACAATAGTAGCCGACGGTGAAATCATTGCCGATGATACTCTTGATGTCGCTGACGATTCAACCTTACTTGATATCATGAGTCAGCACTACGATCTGATTGTGACTGATGATGGCTTTATTGAGTCTATCGAAGGCATAGACCAGCTTCCTGAAGAAAATCTTTACTGGATATATGAAGTTAACGAAGAAACTGTCACTGTGAGTGCTGCGGACTTCGTTCCCGAAGAAGGTGACCACATCGTGTGGGAACTCACAGCCTTTTAACTCAAGTTTCGCACCCTAATAAATGCTTCACAATCCTATCGGATTAACCCTCACCAAAGAAATTACGCA
>NZ_BAAADA010000136.1:0-2330 GCF_039522005.1 Alkalibacterium indicireducens | reverse complement strand
AAGTCATCCAACCCCATTATAAAGGACTTTTTTATGTCATGAAACAGTTAAATTTTTAATGCAACACTAGTGAGTTGAATCAAACAGTCTGCTAAAACAAGTAGGTAAGCTGTATGTGCATCATGCCCACACGCATGCATGACACCATCATTTTTAGATTTAAAAGGGACGTCAGCTTCTTCTTGAATTGGGAGAGCATCAAAATCAGCTCGAAGTGCAACAGTTTTGCCTGCTTTTCCACCTTCAATAGTAACAATGATGCCATAGCCATTACCAATGTTTGTGTCAATTTTGATATCTTTTCCTTGATAAAACTTTTCAATATAGGCAGCTGTTTTTTCTTCTTGAAATGACAGTTCAGGGTGTTGATGTAGATGTCTGCGAATCGCTACCATTTCATCTTTTCGTTGTTCCAGCATATCGATTAGTTTTTTCATGAATTAGTCGAGCTCCTTTCGGGATGTTGATCTTAGATTCTGACTTGTTTAATTACTAATCTAATTCTAACATAAACTAAATAGAAACTTGCTTAAGGACTAGTTAGAAAATTTAGCGAATTTTAAAAAACCCTCGTCTTAAAGAATTCTAATTGCGAATTCTAGCATGCAGACGAGAGTCAAATCGTTAAATTGAGATTTTAATGAAATTAATAAGACTATTTACTTTGTTGAAACGATCGCAATATAACCTAAATTTGATTTATTTGTTTTGAAAAAGCGGAACATTGATTTAAAATAGGCTCGATTTTCCTTTTTTATTGCCTGCCGAAAAATTTTCATCGTCCGTATCAAGCCTTCATCTTTAATCATACCGATCGGATTCATTAATGACATTGGACCAGTTGCTACATCTAAATTTTCAAAGCCAGCTTGATTAAAGATATTACGCCAGCCTGCTTCGTCATGAGGTTTAGCTTGAACATGAATTGCTTGTTGCAAGTCTGTTACAACTTTCGGCATACCTCCATCTGTAAGCTTAACATCATGAGTTAATAACAGACCACCTGGTTTTAAAACTCGATAATATTCTGAAATTGCTTTTACTTTTTGCTTGTCTCCCAGCATCGTTAACATCGCCTCATTGATTACGATGTCAAAGGATTGGTCGGGATAGGGAAGATTTAATGCATTCGCTCGTTCAACCGTTATATGGTCTGTTAGCTTTGCTTCCTCTATCCGCTTCTTAGCTATCTCTATTACTTGTTTATCTAGATCAACAGCTGTGATCGAACATCCTGTTTTTTTGACCAACTCAATCGCATTTGTACATTGGTTACAAGCTACTTCTAGGATGTGTTGGTTTTTATTAAATGAAACATGGTTAAATAACCAATCCGTTGCTTCCACGCCACCAGGACGTAGCCGTGTTTTTCCTAATCTAGCAAGAAAGGAATGTCCTGCTTCACGCATATTATTCACCTGCCTTTACAACTGTTAGTAACATTTTAAACGCTTCAACAGCTTCTAACGCATGGGGTATTTCTGCAGGCATGACAATGCTCTCACCTTTTTTGACGGTGTAGTCAGTCTGGTCAATTGTAATCAATGCTTCACCTTCTAAAATTTGCACAAGTGCATCCCCAGTCGCTGTATGTCGAGCAATTTGTTGACCTTTATCAAGTGCAAATAATGTTAATGTTAAAGTTTGGTGTTGAACAAGTGACTTACTCGACTTTCTGTTAGGTACAATTTCAATTTGATCAGCTAACTGAATCGTTTCATTATGTGGAATTTTATTAATCATTTGTTCATTCTCCTCTGTTTGGTAAATATGGATTTGTTGAAAACTAGCTTTATTTTTAGCTTTGATTGCATGATAGGAACCACGATCTAGTAAGATCATCGATCCAGCTTCTAAAACGACAACTTGTTCATTATGGGTTATTTCCAATTGGCCTTCGAGACAATAAATTAACTTTTCCAGACCGACAATCTCCGTACTAATCGATTCTCCCGCTCCAAGTCCAAAAGCGGTTATATCATAAATATTTGTTTCTGCGATTGCCGTGCTGACAATTTGATCAGACATCATAATTGCTAACTCTGTATTATTGAATACTGTTGCAATGGGTAAATCCCTCAAACTACCCCTCCTTATCGATTGATATTATATAAATAACTCAAGTTTTGCAGTTAAAAAATAGCCTTTGACGCTTGGTGTCATTGACTTGGTACCGATTATTATGCCGCTTTTGATATTTGATTCAGCTGATTTTCTTTTAAAAATGGCTTGAAGAGTTCCGGTAAACTATCAAAGATAGTATCTAACAAGTCTTGAACATGTTGTTCAGATAGTACTAACTCGTTCATTAATGTCTCTTTCAGACAGGC
>NZ_BAAADA010000135.1:0-4820 GCF_039522005.1 Alkalibacterium indicireducens | reverse complement strand
CCGATTGGTATAGTCAGTGGGCCTTCACCACCTTTAATTTTTAGTTTTCATAAAAAATTTGACAGTTCCAAGTATTCTTCTTATCGTAGTTTACCAAAAAAAGCAGATCGCCGTGAGTGACAGCCTGCTTTATTTCAATTATTGGGTTCTTAAATTACATCAAGTAGCCAAGCAGCTGAGTGACTAATACGAAGTAAATGACCAGCCCAGATATATCTTTAATCGTCGTAATGATCGGATCTGCTCCTGCAGCCTGATCGATGCCCAGTTTGAACAGGATGTAAGGAATAAAGAAACCAAGTACGGTTGCGAGAGTCATAGTAACTGCCAGAGCGACACCAACGGCTATTCCCAGTTCAGGAATGCCCTGCCAGACGGAAGCAATGATCCCTGTCACCAGCCCCACTAATGCACCCATACTTAGACCGACCAGCGTCTCTTTACCTAAATGCTTCATAAAACGGTTGGTATCGACATGACCCAGAATCAGTCCACGGGCGAAAATAGTTGAGGACTGCGTTCCTGCACTCCCTCCCATATCCATAATGACCGGAATGAAGATCGCTACTGCCGCAATTGCTTCAAGGGCTTCTTCAAATGAATCGATAACGACACCTGCAAGCAGACCCCCGACCATCGTAATAACGAGGAAAGGCAGCCTGACCTTCCAAATCTGCATAATAGACCCGTTGACCAGACGCTCACTGCGGTTGGATTCCCGATCATTTAAGTCCGCCAGACCGGCTTTATCGAAGATATCTTCTGTTGTTTCTTCTTCGATGATATCCATGGCGTCATCGAAAGTCAGGATTCCAACGATCCGATTTTCCTTATCAACGACTGGCAGAGCAAGAAAGTCGAGCGTCTGAAGCATACGTGCGGCCTCTTCCTGATCGGTATCCGTCGAAACTTTCGCTACACGCTTGTGCATGACCGTTTCGATACGTGCATCAGGATCAGCGATGACCAGTTCTCTTAGTGACAGCACACCTTCCAGCATTCTTTTTGCATCGGTCACGTACACGATATAAATCGTTTCTTTTTCAGCAGCCGTCAATCTAATTGCCTCAAGCGCTTCTTTCACAGTCTGTTCTTTTTTGACCGTTACGTATTCCGGTGTCATCAGACGACCCGCTGTTTCTTCTTCGTAACCCATAAGCAGCGCCGTTGCCTGCCGTTCTTCCTGGTTGAGTGAGCCGATGATTTTTTTCGTGACCTTAGCTGGAAATTCGTCCAGCAGACGTACACGATCATCCGGGGCCATTTCTGCAAAGACCTCGATGACTCGTTCTTCACTGAACGAGCTGATCAGCTGCTGCTGACTGTTCGGATCCAGATCCTCAAATATATCCAGCGCACGGTCTTTAGACAGCAGGCGAAAGACCACTGCCTTTTCGTCCGCAGGCAGGTCATGCAGCAGATTAATCAGATCAAGATCCCCTGCACCTGACAGTGTCTGCTTCAAGCTTTCCATATCTCTTTTCTCAAGATGAGTCCATACTGTGTTTTTGAATTTTTCCATGATGATTCCTCCAATATATTATGTTATTCCAATGTTCTCCCGTTATACTTACCAGCCAACTTAAACTTTCACTGTCGTCATTTATCACCATGACTCCACCCCCATTTTTTTGCAGATAAAAACGGCCTCCAGATTGTGTCCGGAAGCCGCATACTAAACCATTATCAGAATAAAGAGTAAACACTCGTGCTGCTTATTGTAATTATACATTTGCCTGTCAATGCAGGCCAAATGATCATACATCTACTCTTCGTCTGGGTTTTAGCACTAAATGACGTAGATTCGCGAGGAATCAGCTATCTTATGCAAGACCTTAATCCGATCATGCCTGTTCTACCCATTGGCTTCTCTCGAAGTTTTTGGGCAATAGCCTGTGTTCATTTAGGAGCCTCTCCTAACAAGTATTTGATTTACCGTTTTTCAGTTTATATAATAGTTTACTCTGTGTCAAAGAAAAAAAGCACTTTTTACATTTCTGTCACATTTTTAATGAGTAGACTGTTAGTTTATTACAATGACTTCAGAAGCTTTTCCACTTCATTGTCTTCTACTTGAGGGAAATGATCATAGTAGGCCCCGACCGCCCCCAGAAAATAATCCGGTACCTCAACGGCTACCACCTGATCGACTGCTTTTTTCAGCGTTCTATAGGTGTCCATAGGAATAACAGGCACAGCGATGATTATCTTCTCTGCGCCCTGATCTATTACTGCATTGATCGCTGCTTTCATTGTGAGTCCAGTAGCGATCCCATCGTCTACAATAATCACTGGACGGCCCTTTACCGCTTTAGTTTCCAGCCACTTTGCATACATCTGCCGTCGGTTTGTCATCTGTTTTCTCAATACCTTTACTTCTCTTTCAAGCCAGTCATCTTCGATCCGGTCTGTTTCCATTCGATTCAGCAGCGGGTCGCCACTTTCTGAAACTGCACCGATCGCGTATTCTGGCTGATACGGATGTCCGATCTTTTTCGACAGCAAAACGTCGAAGTCCAGCTGATGTTTGCGGGCAATTTCTATACCTAAGGGCACCCCGCCTCTTGGAAGAGCGAGCACGACTGCATTCTTCACATCTATATGATTGAGTTTTTCGGCCAGTTGTCTGCCTGCATCCTGTCGGTTATGAAAAAGAATAAAATCCTCTCCTGTCTTTTTCTTCTTGAGAGAGTGACTATTTCTTCCAAATCTGCCATTTATTTTACCCAACATTTCATTGACCTGTGGCTTTTCATTCTTTACACATCGATTATAGCATATTATCTCATCAGGTCCATTCATAGCCCTTTTCTATCCGAACGATGAGGTTTTCAAATCTCTCGAGGGATTCTCTTTTCAAAAAAGTAAAGTTTGTTCTATAATGAGTAGAGAGAATTCAACATTATTTATTTGTCAGGGAGGAATGCACTATGTCATTTATTAAAGGCGCATTAATCGGAGCAGCTCTAGGATTACTGTTTGCTCCTAAAAGCGGGAAAGAAACACGTGACGATATCGCTCGTCGATTCGATGATTCGAAAAAACAGGCTAGTGAATACGCAGATAAAGCGAAAGTGAAATCTGGAGAACTGGCTCAAACTACGGGCGAAGCAACTGAAAACATCAAGCTGACTATTTCCAAGACAGCTCAGGAACTTCGTGAGCAGCTTCATCATGCTTCTGAAGAAATCAGAAAAGAAGCGATGGACCTGAAAGACGAAGTTAAAGTAACTACTGAAGAAGCTGCAGAAGAAGTATCTGCAGAAGTCGATCAGGCTACTGAAGATCTGAATAAGGATCATGACCATGGATCTAAAATTCCAGGCGAACCTGGCTAGGTCTTTTACTCAATAGTCTGAAATAGATGAGCGAACTTAACAAGCCGGTACCAGCAGGACTTCCTGTTGGTACTGGCTTGTTTTTTCTGTCTTTTCTTGTGCATTTCATGAAGAGTTTACTCATTAGAGGCTATGTACTAAATGCTTACGCTATCTGTTCACCCTAATTTATTGCTGAACTGCCTTTGGGCTACTTATAGTTAATTGGGTCAAAGGTGTTCTGATCTATAAGTAGACCTCGTCTACTTATACCTTATTCCATGATTTTGCTCTGAATTACCGCTAGACCGTCTCTACTTGCATCTTATTATATTTTGTCGCCGCAAGCTACCACCAGACTGCTTCTAGCTATACCTTATTCTATAATTCTGTTCTAAACTACCGCTAGACCGCTTCTACTTATACCTTATTTTATGATTTCGCTCCGAACTATCATTAAAACGCCGCTAATTATACCTTATTCCTTAATACCACTATTAAACTAGCACTAACTCCCCTGCTACTTACACCTTATTTATGACTTTGAACTCTGAACTACAAGTAGCTCTCCCAAGATCCTTCAAAGTCATTAAAGGAATTGCCAGCTCATCGAATCCAGGAAATAAATCTGCTAAATCACACTGAAATTTTCTAGAAAAACTATTAACAGTTATTAGTTGACACTTCAATCGATTTGAGTTACTATACAAAGGTAAGTAATACGAATTAGAGATAATCTACTTCGAAACACCAACTAAAAAGGAGCACATACACATGTCAGTTAAACTATCTATAATTTATTACAGCTCAACAGGTACAAACTATCAACTTGCTCAGTGGGCGAAAGCTGCTGCAGAAGCTAAAGGAGCAGAAGTAAGACTAGTCAAAGCATCTGAAACTGCGCCAATGGAAGCCATTGAATCAAACCCTGCATGGAAAGAGCATTACGAAGCGACTAAAGATGTTCCTGAAGCAACTTCAGATGACATCACTTGGGCAGATGCGCTTTTATTCAGCGTTCCTTCACGTTTTGGAACAATGCCATCTCAGATGAAACAATACATCGATTCACAAGGTGGACTGTGGGCAACTGGACAGACAATCAATAAAGTTGTCAGTGCCATGTCTTCTGCTCAGAACCCTCACGGTGGACAGGAAGCAACCATCCTTTCACTATACACTTCAATGATGCACTGGGGCGCAATCATTGCGGCTCCTGGTTACTCTGATCCAGTATTATTTGGAGCTGGCGGAAATCCTTACGGTACATCTGTCACTGTAAGTGGTGAAGGTGAAATGCAGGAAGACGTCAAAGGCGCCGTTGAGCACCAGGTCAACCGTACTCTTGATATCACTTCAATGGTCGTTAACGGCTCAAACTAATTCAATCTATTCAAAAAGATCAGCTTCCCGACAGGGGAATGCTGATCTTTTTCGTGCGCCCGGCATGGGCGACAACTTGGTGGTGAAAGTCCACTACAGACTTGGCAGTAGGAACTGTTA
>NZ_BAAADA010000134.1:0-5771 GCF_039522005.1 Alkalibacterium indicireducens | reverse complement strand
GAGAAAGTCAAAAACAATAAACTGCGTTTCAGATTTCTAGAATAAATTTCCGAGAATAGCTTTACACATACCAAACGAGGTTTAGTATATCATTTGAGTCTTCTTATGCTATACTAAAGAAAAATTAATAATCGACACAGGAGGCAACCAATGAAATTTCAAGATTATACTTACGAACGGCCGGATTTTGATTTATACAAAAAAGACTTCCTTCATCTCGTTGACAATTTGAAAGAAGCGGAATCGGCTGATCAGGTCAAGCAGGCCATTGACCAAGTATCTGAGCTGACTGCATCACTGGATACCATGAGTACGCTCGCTTCTATCCGTAATTCGATTAATACCAAAGATGAGTTTTATGATCAGGAAGACAAGTACTGGAATGAATACTCTCCGTACTATCAGGAACTCACCACGACGTATTATAAAGCCATCATGGCTTCTCCCTATCTTGATGAACTGAAGGACAGTTATCCGCGAACCTTCTTTCAGAATATGCAGTTCGAACTGGATGCCTTCGATTCCAGTGTCATCGATCTGCTGCAGAAAGAAAATCAGCTGAGCAGTGACTATCAGAAACTGCTTGCTTCCGCAGAAATAGACTTTGACGGAAAGAAGCTGACCTTATCCCAGTTCGGGCCATATCTGGAATCGACGGATCGTGACACACGAAAAGCAGCATCCGACGCCCAGTGGAGTTTCTTTGAGGAAAATGAAAGTAAGCTAGATAATTTGTATGACGAACTTGTCAAAGTAAGAGATACGATAGCGAAGAAGCTCGGGTATAAAGATTTTGTTGAACTAGGTTACATCAGAATGAAACGATTTGATTATGACCGGGGCATGGTGGACGTCTACCGCAAACAGGTCCTTGATTATGTGGTTCCAGTGACTCAGAAACTGGCCAAGCGTCAGGCTGAAAGAATCGGAATAGAAGATATGAAGCATTACGATGCGTCTCTTCAGTTCCTTGATGGTAACCCGACACCTCAAGGCGACCCGGATTACATTATCGACAACGGCCGCAGAATGTACCATGAACTGAGTAACGAAACAGCTGAATTCATCGATTTTCTTTTCGATAAAGAGCTGGTCGATCTGTTGTCCAAGGAAGGGAAAGCAGGTGGGGGCTACTGCACCTATATTCCTGACTATCAGTCGCCATTTATCTTTGCCAATTTCAACGGGACGTCAGGGGATATCGATGTATTGACTCACGAAGCAGGTCACGCGTTCCAGGTTTATCAGTCAAGATGGATCAAGCAGCCTGAGATCGTCTTCCCGACCTTTGAAACCTGCGAAATCCATTCAATGAGCATGGAATTCTTCACTTACCCATGGATGGAGCTGTTTTTTAAAGATCAGACAGATAAGTACAAGTTCAATCATTTGAGTGGAGCGGTCAGATTCCTTCCTTATGGTGTTCTGGTCGATCACTTCCAGCACGAAGTATATGAAAATCCTGAGTGGTCACCTGAGAAACGCAAGCAGGTCTGGCGCGAGCTTGAGAAACAGTACCTGCCTGATCGCGATTTTTCTGAAAATGACTTCCTTGATAAAGGAACATTCTGGTTCAGACAAGGACATATTTTCGGCATGCCGTTCTACTACATTGACTACACTCTCGCTCAGATCTGTGCTTTGCAGTTCTGGAAACGTGCGATAGTCGATCAGGATGAAAAAGCATGGACTGATTATCTGGCAATCTGTAAAGCGGGCGGCACACAAAGTTTCCTTGAAACTGTATCGACAGCCAATCTGCGCTCACCTTTTGAAGAAGGCTCTTTAGAAGGGGTCATTCAGACGATCGACCAGGCACTGGAAGAAGTCGACGACAAAGCTTTATAATTTAAAAAACCCACTGATCATACAGGGTATCCGACAGTTCAAAAATGAACTGCGACCCTGTGAATCAGTGGGGCTTTTTTATTTGCAGGACAATTGAACTAAATTTTCGAATCCAGATCGTTAGTCTGTTCACTCAGGGTGTTGAGCCTATCCTGGTTCTTATCAAGCAGATCGTTCAAATCGCTGAGTTCTTTTTCCAGTTCATCCATCATCTGATTCGCTTCTTCGATTGAATCAGCCTCTTTTTTGAACATCCCGTGAAGCATCCATGGAGAGGGAAAGTCAAAAGGATGGTCAGCAGGAAGAGTGTCAGTTTCTTCTTGAGTTAGGTCCATCCAGACTAGCGCCTCAGGATTTTCAGCTTTGAGCATCTGGAGGGAGCGATCGACTGTTTCGAACAGTCCAGGCTGTTCGTTGAAGTCGGCCCATGGGTAAACAACATGCAGGTATTCGGTCCCTTTTACTTCTCGCCACATAAAGAGGACCCGGGTCCCGTCAGAATTTATATAGCAGTCCATTTCATCCAGTTTCTCATCACTGAAAAGTGATGGTCGTGCAGGGAATGGATAATAGGCTTCATAGGGGAAGACAGACTTTTCAAAAGAGGGGTTAAGGTAAGTCTCTTCGATCCACTGTCTTTTCTCATGTCGATCGTCCACTATAGTCCATTCCGTGTCTCCGGTCATAAGAGGGGTCAGCGTTGAAGCCTGTGCAGCGTAGAACGTGATTACATGGGGCAGTCCGATTTTTTCCAGTACCTTCTGAGCAGGTTTGTTGTGCAGTTCTGTATTGGCACCGATCCATTTCACTGAAGGGGTCTGTCTGGCCGCATTGAGAATATATTCGGTGATTTTTGTACCATACCCATTCTGACGGTGTCTTTTATCACTTCTTAGACGACCCAGCATGGCAAATTCACCAGCAAAAAGAGTATAACCGGCCACAGCGACAAGAGTCTCATCTTCAAATAAACCGAAGAGAGCATTTCCCTTAGTCGTCAGGCGGTCAAACACCTTAAGCATATAGTCGTCTTCTAATCCGGTTTCCATATTTTTGTATAAGTCAAAGTCATCAGCAGTTAACTGTCTAAATGATACACTCACGCTTATTCCTCCTCAATAATTCTTAGGGCACCGATTTGAAAACCGGCACAGGTGTAGCCTTGCTTTGTATACATATCTTTGACACTGTCTTCTGCATCAGCAGCCAGAATAACCAGCTTGTTCTTCTTGACCGCTTCGCCCATGACTTTGGCCTGCAGTGTACTGGCTACATATTGACCTCTATATTCCGGCAATGTGAATACATCATCTATTTCGATGGTATCATTCTGCTCTACAGTCAGACAGGATCCGACTGCGTGGTCCTCTTTTAGAGCAAGCCACATGGTAACAAGCGGATCATAGAATATGAGGTCATAAAAACCTTGTTTCTCGTCAGCAAAATATCGGGACGTTTTCATATCCTCAATGTAGTTGAGGGATTTAAACGTGTCGAGTTCTTCAAGGCTGACCTTGATTACTTGTATGCCGTCAGCTACAGATGCTTTAAAGGATATCGGATCGATAGAGTAGAGCTCCAGTTTCTCAAGACCGTAACCCTGCTCACTCAAATATTCGAGCGTCTCCGGAAGCAGACCCTGATTTATAGGCCAGGTAAATTTGACATGTCCGAGCCCATTATCTTCTGAAAAAAACCAGTGCATATCTTCTATCAGTTGAAATTCTTCTTTTGAAGGGGAATAAAGCAGATTAAAGTAGTTGGAATCGTATCTGAACAGGGCAGATGGATTGAAATACTGAATAAAAAACTCATTCCTGTCTGCTTCTTTACTATAAGAGCAGAGCATATGAAAATCGATCATGGGCACCTTTCCTTTCTCATACCTACTAGAATAGCAAAATGCCATAGGATTGAAAAGAATCAGTTACTTTAAATAAAAAGAAGTGGACTAAACTTATGACTACAACAACTGGTGTTAAAGTATTCACTGATACTGACAATGAAAATAATTGAAAAGGACAAAGTTAGCACAGTTACTAGAATAAAAAGGGCTGATACTTCAATAGAGTGAGGAAAGATAAGTTAAGGGATGTCAATATTTGTCACTTATTGTTCACTGGTTTCCATAGGAGGAAGACTGAATATTACAGTTAATATAATCATAAAGCCTTTTATATCAACGGGTTGAGGTGTTCCGAATAGTCAAACTTTCGTCAAACAATACAGACGTGTAACAAAATGCATGATTTTTTGTCATAGGATTTAAAAATTTTGACCTCATATCCCGTGTTATGATTTCATTATAACAGCAAGGGAAGCAAGACTAATATTGAACTTTTTATTATGAAACTGATTGAATATAAATAGAAATGGGAGTTATCAGATTGAATAAAAAACGCATCTTAACAGTAATGGCGGCAGCAATGATGGCTGCACCAACATTCAGCACATTGAACGTAGAAGCTTCTTCTCAAAGAATGAGAGATCTTGAACAGCAGCAGCAGGAGCTGAATCAGAAATCCAATGAACTGGATGGTGAGATTTCAGATCGAGAACAGCGCATGCAGTCACTTGAAGAAGAAAAGAAACAGCTTGAAGATGATGTGGTTGAACTTCAAGGAAACATCGATGAACTGGTCAATAGACTGGATGAACAGACAAAAGAAATTGAAAAGATTGAAGAAGAAATCCAACGTTTAAATGAAGAAATCGAACAGCTGAAAGATCAGATCGCTCGTAGAAACGAGCAGCTTGAAACTCAGGCTCGTTCAGTTCAGACTAACGCTAACCCGGCGGATATTGTTGATATCATGATGTCAGCAGAAAGTTTATCAGATCTGATTGGTAGAATTGGTGTTGTCAGTCAGCTGGTTTCCGCAAACCAGAACATTGTACAGGCACAATTTGAAGATCATCAGGCACTAGAAGAAACTGAAGCTCAAGTGGTGGCTGAACAGGAAGAAATGGAAAAAGTTAAGGCTCAGATGGAAATCGACCGTAACAACCTGGTCAACCAGCGTTTGGCTCTTGAGGATACAATCATGCAGGTCGCTGAACGCTATGATATGACTGAAGATGAAAGAAACTCTTTCATTAATGAACAGACAATAGTCGCTGAGCGTGCAAGTAATTTGAGCAAAGAAATGCGAGCAGAGCAGCAGCGTATTATTGAAGCGGAACGCAAGCGTCAGGAAGAAATCCGTCGCGCTGAAGAGAAAGCAAGAAGAGAAGCGGAGTCAAAAGCAAGAGCTCAGGCAGAAGCTCAGGCTCAGGCAAGAGCTGAAACAGAGCGTCGTTCACAGGCATCAACGTCATCAAGCAGCACTTCTTCTAACAACTCGTCAAGCAGTTCTTCTTCATCAAGTTCGTCTAACAGCTCGGCAAAAAGCGGATCAAATAATTCTGCACCAGCTTCAAACAGCGGGTGGGCTAGACCAGCAAGTGGACGTATCACTTCTCCATTCGGATACCGTACACATCCTGTGACAGGTCAGCAAGGATCATTCCACGCAGGTGTGGATATTGCCGGAAGCGGACCGATCAGAGCTTCTCGTGCTGGAACTGTAACTCAGGCTTCTTTCTCAGGATCTTACGGATATACAGTTATCATCGATCACGGTAATGGCTACTCAACGTTGTACGCTCACATGCAACCTAACTTGAACGTAGCACCTGGACAAAGCGTGTCTCAAGGGCAGCAGCTGGGAATCATGGGAACAACTGGACGTTCAACTGGGGTCCACCTTCACTTTGAAATACGTAAAAATGGATCTGTAGTTAATCCGATGAGCTACATCAACTAATTAATATATATGGCTGAAGAGAGAAGGCATTAGTGCTTTCTCTCTTTTTCGTGCGCCCGGCATGGGCGACAACTTGGTGGTGAAAGTCCACTACAGACTTGGCAGTAGGAACTGTTA
>NZ_BAAADA010000133.1:0-568 GCF_039522005.1 Alkalibacterium indicireducens | reverse complement strand
GACTACCGAAGGAATAGACGTCTCAATGTGTCTGGAAGTGACTGTTGGAAAGCGGCCATCTGATACAGCCTGCTGGACAAGCTGGTTGGCGTGATAAATATACTCTTTGGATAGCCGGGTCAATTCAGCTGCTTGTTCTTTAGTCGGCTTTAATTTTACTTTGAGCACTTTAACACAGGTATCGGTCTGTTCTTTTTTCACTCGCTTCACCTCTCTCCTGAAAACGAACGTATGTTCTTTTATTTAACGTAATTCCGAAAGAAGTCTCCCACTTCTAAGCGTATGGGTGCGAAGCACCAGTGAAAGTGGGGGATGAATGTCGGTCAAGCGATAGCTTGAAGTGGTTAATCTGTCATTTTTGTTGTATACTATATTCAGTGGTAACCAACAGAAAGGAAGTGACACCAATGGAACTGGACAACAACAATCATTCAGTCTTCTCGAATTGTTACCACCTTGTCTTAGTTATAAAGTATCGAAGAAAAGTCATCACTCCCCCTGTTTCAGATTACGCCAAAGATATGTTTCTAAGAATTAGTACAAACTACAACATCACTCTCATCGAATG
>NZ_BAAADA010000132.1:0-32333 GCF_039522005.1 Alkalibacterium indicireducens | reverse complement strand
CGCCGTATACGGAACCGTACGTACGGTGGTGTGAGAGGACGGTAAATAAATTAATTATTTACCCCCTACTCGATTGAACAGGAATCATAGGGCTGTGAGGAGATAACATCTGAGGCCTACTTAAGTCCGAAACAGGTCGAAGCTTACAATAAATGTCCGAAAAAAAAGCCCAGTCACAGGGTGATGGGCTTTCAGTCAGCTTGTCCAGAAGGTTAGCGGTCTTTCAGCCGACTGCCACCCCGGGGTGTAAAGGAATAGTACTTGAAGCACCATAAGGCACTCAAGCCGATAAGTATATAAACGATACGTGTTCCCCATTCTTCAGCATTGCCGAATAAGGTTTCTACAGCATTGAACCCGAACAAACCGATAAGTAATAGATGAATGCCGCCGATGATAAGTAATGTCAGTGCCGTGCGGTCAATTATTTTCAAAATGAGCTCCTCCTAAATGTTCTTATATTATAATCATACGAAATTTAATGAAAAATGTCGATTGTTTCTCATTGAGCAGGGAATAATTTTAACCTGCCCCTATGAAAAGGTGAAAATGGATAAAAAAAAGAAATTAAAGTGGGCTCATAAACACTCTATGTTATACTGAAAAAGTAAAATCGGAAGTGATGTGTAATCACTTCCAGAAACTTGTGTCCAGTTAAATGGATCAGTCTATCATCATCAGCAGGAGGGGTAAAAAATGGTAAAAAGTGATATCGAAATAGCTCAGTCAACAGATATGTTCCCGATTGGAGACATTGCTCAGAAATTAGGAATCGAAGACAATGCTCTTGAACATTACGGCAAGTATAAAGCGAAAGTGGATTACAGTGCACTACATAATCATGCGGGGAAAAACGGCAAGCTGATCCTGGTGACGGCTATCAATCCGACTCCAGCTGGAGAAGGGAAAACCACGACCTCTGTAGGTCTGGGAGACGCGCTTCAGAAAATTGGCAAGAAAACAGCCATTGCTCTGCGTGAACCCTCGCTTGGACCGGTTTTCGGAATCAAAGGTGGGGCTGCTGGCGGTGGATACGCTCAGGTGATTCCAATGGAAGACATCAACCTTCATTTCACAGGTGATATTCATGCCATAGGGGCTGCCAACAATCTGGTAGCGGCGATGATCGATAATCACATTTATCAGGGAAATGAACTGAATATAGATCCGAGACGCGTGACTTGGAGACGGGCAATGGACATGAATGACCGTCAGCTCCGCTCGATCGTCAGCGGAATCGGCGCTCGAACGAACGGGATGCCAAGAGAAGACGGGTTTGATATTACCGTTGCTTCTGAAATCATGGCTGTGTTGTGTCTGTCCAGTTCAATGGCTGAAATGAAAGATAAACTGAGAAACTGTCTGATCGGTTACACCTTCGATAATGAACCAGTGAAGCTGGGAGAACTTCAAGCTGAAGGAGCGGTATCGGCGCTGCTTAAAGATGCGCTCAAACCGAATTTGGTTCAGACTCTGGAACATACGCCGGTATTCATCCACGGCGGACCATTTGCCAATATCGCTCATGGCTGTAACAGTATGCTGGCCACAAAAATGGCATTGGCTCATGCAGACTATGTCGTAACCGAAGCGGGCTTCGGTGCTGATCTGGGAGCTGAAAAGTTCATCGACATCAAATGCCGCATGGGGAATATCAAACCCGATGCAGTGGTCATTGTTGCTACGATCCGTGCGCTTAAAATGCATGGGGGAGTAAAGAAAACGGATCTGGATCAGGAGAATACGCAGGCTTTGAAAAAAGGCCTACCTAACCTGCTTAAACATATAGAAAATATCCAGGAGACTTTCTCTCTTCCTGCAGTCGTTGCGATCAATGCTTTTCCTGGTGATACTCAAAATGAACTGGATGTGCTGAGGAAAGCTATTGAAGAAACGGGAAGCAAGGTTGTCCAGTCAGATGTCTGGGCCAAAGGCGGAGAAGGCGGAGTAGAACTGGTTGAAGAAGTCGTCCGAATGACCGAAGAAGAGTCTGACCTGAGCTACGCTTATGAACTGAGTGACCCGATTGAAGAAAAAATAGAGAAAATCGTCCAGTCTGTATATGGCGGAAAAGGAACGGAATGGAGCAAAAAAGCTAAGACGATGGCGAAACGTCTGGAAAAACTGGGGTATGGGGATCTGCCGATCTGTATGGCGAAAACACAGTACTCCTTGTCAGATACAGCGACTGCTTTAGGTCGCCCAACAGATTTCAATGTCAACATCAGAGATTTGACTGTGTCTGTAGGGGCGGGATTCATCGTCGTCCTGACAGGAAATATCATGCGTATGCCTGGTCTTCCGAAAGTGCCTTCTGCGGTACATGTGGATGTGGACGAAAACGGCAAAATTTCCGGACTGTTTTAGGAGGCTTAGGAATGAACGAACTGACGATTGAAGGCTATCTGACTGAACTCGGGAAGAAAGAAGGAACACCGGGAGGAGGAAGTGCCGCTGCTTACATTGCTTCAATGAGTGCTGCTCTTGTTCGCATGGTAGCAGATATTCAGAAAGACAAGAAGGCCTATGCTGATTATTCAGAAGAGATTACACAGGCTCTGGAAGCGTCACATGATTTGAGAAAAGCATTTGAACAGCTGGCAAAAGATGATGCAGTTGCTTTTGAGCCTGTTCTGATGGCATACAAGCTGCCCAAAGGTAATGAAGATGAAAAAGAAAGACGCCAGAAAGAAATTCAGAAAGCTATTAGAGGCGCTGCTCAGCCACCTCTTGAGATGCTTGAAAAAAGTCACGACTTGATCGATCTGATCGAGCAGCTGACCCGCATGAAAATGAGAGGGACAATCGTGAATGATCTGATGGTGGCGACATTGTTTATGGGGACAGTACTTGAAACAGCTGTCTTGAATGTCACGATAAATACGAAACTTCTTTCAGATAAAAATGAAAGAAATGAACTTGAGAAGAAAGCAATCGAGCGCCTGTCAACCGGTAAACAGCGAATCAGCCAGCTGCGTCAGACCATCGAATATTTTCTGGAAAAAAATGAGTGGCCGGAATCTATTTAGGGCACAATGGTGAACAGGGCATGGGGAGAAACGTGCTGTTCACCTGTTTATTATCAATCATTAAAGACGGAGGGACTTTATGACTAAAGAATTGAAAGGCAGACCTGTAGCAAAGGCATTACTGGAACGGACCGTGAAAACGGTGGAAGACCTTAAGAAAATTGACTGCTATCCGACTTTGTCCATTGTAAGAGTAGGAGACGATAAATCATCCATTTCTTATGAGAATGCGGCGATAAAGACTATGCAGCAGTCTGGTATTGCAGTGGAGCCTGTCGTTTTTAAAGAAACAGCAGATGCCGAAGAGGTCCTTCAATCGATAGAGGCACTCAACCAGAAAGCTGATATTCATGGGATATTGGTCATGCAGCCGCTGCCGGACACTTTGGCCCGCAATGACATTGCGCGTTGCCTTAACCCAAATAAGGACATCGATGGACTGACACCTGAAAACCTTGGTCGGGTAGTGGAAAATGATCCGACCACTCTCGTCCCGAGCACGCCTAAAGCAGTCATGGCTTTACTTGAATTTTATGGAATAGAAGTTGAAGGAAAAGATGTCTGCGTCATCGGGAGCAGTCCGGTCGTCGGCAAACCCTTGTCCATTATGCTGCTGAATGAAGAAGCGACTGTTTCGAATGTTCACGTAAAGACGAAGGATATCAAGCATTATACGTGCCAGGCGGATATCGTGATTTCAGCGACAGGTGTTGTTGAACTGATAAAAGCAGAACACATCAAGGAAGGCGCCATAGTCATTGATGTAGGCTTCGGATATAAAGACGGCAAGCCTGTGGGTGATGTCAGCTATGATGATGTGTATGAAAAAGCTGGAGCGATCACCCCCGTACCTGGGGGAGTCGGGTCAATCACGACCGCGATACTGGCTGAACAAGTCGCTCAAGCTGCATGGAATCAGCGTTCGGATTAAAGGAGGAAGAAAGTATGGGGAAAGAAGACTTACGAAAAGGAATGCTCCTCTCTCTTGAAAAAATCGGCTGGCTCGAAAGAAACCGTACGGAAAACGATCTGCACGATCACTTGTTTGAGTCGGACTTATGGAAGAATGCTGTCTCCATCGGTGTGACTGTTTCAAGCGATCGGGAGTGGGACACACGAACGATTATTGAACGGGCCTGGGACGAAGGGAAGACGGTCTGTGTGCCGAAATCGATTCACGAAACAAAAGATCTCCATTTTTATGAAATCAGTTCGTTCAGACAACTGGAAAAAGGGTACTTCGGACTTGAAGAACCCTTACCGGAAAAGACCACTCGTCGTGAACCGGAAGACTTGGATCTGATGATCGTTCCCGGCCTGATTTTTACATCGGCGGGCTACCGCATCGGATACGGGGGCGGATATTTTGACCGGTTACTTGCTGGTTTCAACAAGCCTACTGTCTCGCTGCTTCATTCCAATCAGATCGTCGAATCTTTTCCGATTGAAGCACATGATGTGCCGGTAGACTTTCTGATAACCGAGCAGGGGTTGAAGAAAACTGGACTTGATCAGTAAATTATCGTCACCCTATTGAAGATATCGGGCAAGTCGCTTATAATAGAAAAGGAAAAAGAGTAAGAGGAAAACGTTAAGTGCTGGGTGGATGGGATGTTGCCTCCAGACGAAGAAACGGTAGTTTTGCGATTTTTCTCTGCATCCGCTTGAAAACTGAATAGTTTTTTAGTGAGGACTCTTTAATTTTACTGGGGCTGCCGTACTCAGTTTAATGCCCTTTTTCAGTCTGTTGAAAAGTACAAGTTCCGTGTAGTAGCTGATACTATCTAGCTACACGTACCAGCCTCTCGAGAAAAAGATAAATTTACCCATTGCGCAGGATGCTCTTCTGCCGCATACTCTGTCTCTACGCATTAAAATGCTAGAGTCACAGCAATTCGGGGCAAATTTCCACTACTCGCTATCGCTCCGGCGATCTCTAGTATATCTGTAAGAGCTGAAGCTCAAACAGATACTAAGGTATTTTCTTGTCGAGGCTGAACGGCACGTGAAGCTTTTTTTATTCGTTGGCTGAAAGAGAACTAAAATTAAAGGAGATCTTCGATATGACTGCAACACCACATACTGGCAGACGCCAGAACAAATGGTTCCACTATGGGTTTATCGGTCTGGCTGGACCTTTATGCCTGGCTTTTCTCATTCCTTTCGCACGTTCACAAAGCGGAATGGGTGGACTCAATCAGCTGCTTGACGGAACTGGAGATCTGCAGACGATTCTGACAGACATGCTCTTCCTTGCATTCTTTACAGGACTGCTACTGCTGATCAGTGTGGCCGTATCCGGACGGCTGGAAGAAGAAAGTATGCTGATCAGTCTGCTTCTCGGCCTCCTGGTTACAGGTGCACCTTTTCTGCTTTTCCTCCAAAGAGAACTGCTTCAGACCAATCTAGTTTATGAAGACAATGGCCTTATTTACGGCATCGCCTTCTTATACTATATCTGGCTGCTGGTTTTCCGGGCTGTCCGCTTATCCAGGTGGACAATGAAGAACCGGACATTAGGCATTGCCATTGTTGGCCTACTGGTCGCAATGAATATTACGCTCGGGATGGTAGGCGTTACGACACCAGTGGTCCGTATTACGTTCGCTTTCCTGCCAACCGCTTTGATCGGGATGCTTTTCGGACCATGGATAGGCGGATTTGGGGCAGTCATGGCTGATATTTTAGGTTTTATCATCGGTCCGGGTGTCGGTGGATTCTTCCCTGGATTTACCTTGTCAGCCTTTCTGACAGGACTTATTTACGGGCTGTTTCTTAACAAACGTGACGTGACTTTGAAACGGATCATAATGGCTGAAGTGCTGATTGCTCTGTTTGTCAACCTGACATTGAATACAATCTGGATTCATATTCTGACTCAAAATCCGATTGCTGTTCTTCTGCCGCCTCGACTTATTCAGAATGCTGTCATGGTCGTTGTGCGCATTGCCACTGTACGATTCTTTGCCGGCAATAAACAGATGAAAAAGATTTATGCTAAATTCTCTACGGCACGGCATTAAATAAGGCATTTGTACTGTCACTAACATTGAATATTATGAAATCAGATATCAGTACCCTTCTGGATGAAATGAAGACAGCCTTCTTTCATCCAGAAGGGCTTTTTTCGTTCAGTAAGAAACTGGCTGCCGCTGGTATTTTTCAAACCAGGAAGCAGCATCGATCCAGCTGATGTGTCTGATATCTTCCAGTCGGATCTGTCTGATTGAGCGGTCGCGACGTTCAATAAATACGATGGAGCCTTTAAAACCTTTTACAAGCCCTTCCGTATCGGGAAGGTAGTTCCCGTCTTTTATCATATCGAGCTGAATGGCCAATGGCTTTTTTGATGTATAGCTTTTATAAAGAGAGGCGCTGATGTCTTCGAGTGGCTGATTCTCTTTTGGAACGATCACGGCTGACTGGCTGGCCTTTTTCTGCTTTTTCAGTGCTTCAGCATGGTCAGACAGCATCATGCCCATCCATTTCATTTTTCCCCGATCCTTGTACCCCAAAGCATCAGGGGACAGTTTGATTACATCTTCCTGCATGTTGATCAGCTCCTTTCGTTTTAGTTTTTAAGTATGAATTTAACTCTTTTCTGCCTGCTCTTTGAGGCATGTACAGAAAGCAGTTTATTTCTGAGTACCTGATCGATGACCGCCAAGAAGCTTGGACCGGTACATTGCCATCCCGCCGCTGGTCAGGCTGCTGGCGTGAAGTAGAGAAGTGTAGCCATATTTATGTCTGATGGAGTCGATCGTCTGATCCAGATCCTCCTGGTTGATCAGCTTTTCAGCGGAATCGAATAATGAAAGCTGAAGGGCGGACTTCGGTTCGATTTTCCCGAAGGTGACATTGACCACCCGGACAGGAAGGGATCTGTAGTGACGATGGAAGAGAATCAGGAGCCCTTCAATGATTTTTTTAGATGAGTCTGTTTTTTCAATCGGCAGCTGGTGACTGAAGCCGCGGTCCATGACATCTTTTGAGTAACCGATACTCAGTTTCACCAGTCCAGTCGTCAGATAATGTCTGCGCAGGCGCCCGGCATTCTCTTCAGCCATTTCACGTATCACAATTTCCACTTCATGCTTTACGGTGTAATCTCTGTTCAAAATCTGATTTTTACTGAAAGAGGTCTCTTTAGGTGTGAATGTATCAGACAGTCGGGTCCGGTCGATGCCGTGGGAGTGAAAGAAGAGCTGCTCACCAATGACTCCAAACCGTTTCTTCAGTTTTCTGACATCAGCCTGTGACAAGTCATGGATTGAACGGATACCGATTCGCTCGAGATGTTTCTCCGTTTTTGATCCGATCCCCCAGAAATCTTTTAAGGGAGAAATTTTCCATACCGTATCCTGCACATCATCATAATGCCAGGCTGCGATAAAATTGCTTTTCTGATCGTGTTTAGCCGCATGGTCCAGAGCGAGCTTGGCCAGAAGAGGGTTGTCTCCGATACCTACAGTGACGACTAGCTTCATTTCTTTCCATACGAGATACTGGATGCGCTTGGCTATATCTTCAGTACTGCCGAACAATCTGTGGGAACGTGTCACATCCAGAAAAGATTCATCGATACTGTAGACATGAAGGTCTTCGTCCGAAACAAAGCGTTTGAAAATGTTCACGATGTCCAAGTTTTTTTCTAAGTATAAGGCCATTCGGGGTTCAACTATGTCGATCGACGCATCTTTTGGGATTTCATATACCCGCGTCCCTGTTTTGATTCCGTAAAGTTTTTTGACCATGGGGGAAGAAGCCAGTACCAGTCCACCATGATTGTCCGGCTTACTGACAACGGCAACTTTGGCCTTGAGGGGGTGTTCCTTTCTCTCAACTGCTTCAACCGAGGCAAAAAAAGACTTTACATCGATACATAATATATCTCTACGTGGCTCTCTGGAGTAATCCATTATTTGAAGCATGGCAAGGACCTCCTTTAAGGGAATGTATGTTTGTTTTAATTATAGGAACATATATTCGTTTCGTCAAGGGGAACGCGTGGGTAGTGAGATGATGAAGGTGCTTCAAGTCAGGTGAAAGGGCTCTGAAAAGAGGAAGGGGTAAGGATTTGGCCTTTCTATATTTGTATTTAAAAAAGGAGAGCGGAAGATCGAGTGAAGCGAGCCGAAAACAGCGAGTCTCACATCTTTCAGCCCAGTTGATTCCTTTAAGAGACATCATCAGAACAGAAAAAAGAGCCGTCCATCAAAATTGATGGATCGGCTCTTTTCGATACAGGAGTGAGTTTATTTTCCGTCTACATATGGCACAGCTTTGACTGTGGCTTCGATATTTCCCTTAGTAGCTTTTGAGTAAGGACAGAAGGCGTGCGCCTTATCTGCAAGTTTCTGGGCCTGTTCTTCATACATGTCTTCAACACCGACTTCGATTTCTACTCCTAATTTAAATCCGCCATCATCGGGGTCTTTCATCAAGTGAACAGTCAAGGTGACTTGAGATTTGTTGTCGATCTTCTCTTCTTTTTTATAGTGATCCAGGGCAGCGTGGAAACAAGCACTATAACCTAAAGCAAACAGCTGCTCAGGATTAGTTCCGTCTCCAGATCCACCCATTTCTTTAGGCGTATCGACCTGCACCTCATATGAACGATCAGGTGTGTGACTTTCTCCTTCTCGCGCTCCTGTATTGACTGCGGCTGTAGTGTAAACAACTTTATCTGGCATAGTTAAAACGCTCCTTTTCTATAGTCTACTATCAGCATAGCACTAAAAAAAAGAAAGGCTAAATGATAGCCTTTCATTAATATATATCAAATTTTAAGATACGCAAGTTTCGAGAACAAAGGTTTCAAGTGCCTGTGCTACGCCGTTCTCACGGTTGGAAGCTGTGATATGGTCGGCAACGGCCTTGACTTCATCACGCGCATTGTCCATCGCCACACCAATTCCGGCCCATTCGATCATATCCACATCATTTCCCCCGTCGCCGAGAGCCATGACGGATTCACGTGGAATATTCAGTAGTTCAGCCAGATCTTTAACGGCGGTTCCTTTGCTGGCCTGTTTGTTCAGGACTTCAAGGAAGAAAGGTTCGCTGCGAAGGATTGTATACTTATCCCATAAGGATTTAGGAAGACGGGAAATTGCCGCTTCCAGAACAGGTTCTTTGTCGATCATCATCATTTTATTGTAGATAACAGATGGATCCATGTCTTCAGGCTTACGGTAAAACAGCGGCAGGCCTATAAGGTAGGCTTCACGGACAGAATATTCGCTAATGTCGCTGTTCGGTGTAAAGATTCCTTCATTGTGGATAGCATGGAAATGTGAACCGGCTTCTTGAGCAGCTGCCTGCAAGGTAAGGTAATCGTCATGATCCATCATATGTCTGACGACTACTTTTCCGGATTTGACTTCCTGTACCAGTCCGCCGTTATAAGTGATGACATAATCATCATCAGCGCTCAGATCCAGTTCTTTCAAAAAGGCTGTGGCGCCTGGGAAAGGACGTCCGGTGCAGATCACGATTTTGACGCCGGCCTGTCGGGCAGCCTGAATAGCCTGCTTCACCTCTGGACTGATTTTATGTTCTTCATTCAATAATGTGCCATCCAGATCAATGGCAACTAATTTGATCGTCATGCCTGTTCTCCATTCTTTGCTTCAATGTATTTTTTTAATTGAAAGTGTTAAAGTATAAGTTTAGTGCATTAATTAATACTGTCTAGCTTAACTACTCCCGTTGGTCGGTCGATCACAACAATAGTTGTACGTGCTGAAGCACTACAACTTGTAAGGACGTACCAGCCTCTCGAGAAAAAGATAAATTTACCCATTGCGCAGGATGCTCTTCTTCCGCATACTCTGTCTCTACGCATTGAAATGCTAGAGTCACAGCAATTCAGGGTAAATTCCCTCTACTCCCACCGGTCGGACGATCTCAAGTATATCTGTAAGAGCTGAAGCTCAAACAGATACTAAGGTATTTTCTTGTCGAGGCTGAACGGCACGTGAAGCTTTTCTCATGTTTCATTAGGGTGGATGATTGCTCCGTTGACAATGTGGCGCTGGAACGCATCGTATTCCTCCTGAAACATATTAATGTTATCGCTTTGTTCTTCCAGAAATTCTTTCGGGACATACAGGCGGTGGTCGCCGTGCAGGTTCCCGCTCAGTGTCTTGACTATGGAACTGACCTTGCTGAGTTCGACAAGTGTCCCATCCGACTGCATAAGATGAATCGGTGTCTTGTTTTTCAATTTATAGTCATACGGCAGATCAGAGCTGCTATTGGTCATAGTATAGAGGTTCTTATCGTATGTCAAGTGCCCGACTATATCCCTCAGAGTCTCCACCACATCATCGTCTTTTCCGTCGATATACGTAACTGATTTCAGCGGTTTGCGGTGAAGGAACATTTTAGACAGTTCGCTCAAGTAGGCATCATCACTTTCAGTCCATAAAATAATGGCCGTCTGAAGTACGCCGTCGTCCAGTTTCAGATAGTCGTCCAGAGTCGGGTCTTCTTCGAAAAACGGATCGAGAAGGTCGAACGCCGGATACAGCTCCTGATCTTTATAGAGCTGTTTGGCCCGGTAGAGAAGACGGTCGAGAGTGACTTCCATTCCCCGAGATGCCGGGTGGAAATACACCTGCATATACATCTGGAAACGACTCACGATATAGTCTTCCACCGCATGCATGCCCTGATACTGGAAAGCAATGCCGTCTTTATAGGGACGGATCACTCTGAGGATGCGGGACAGATCGAAGGCGCCGTATGTGGCACCGGTGAAAAAGGCGTCTCTCTGCAGATAATCCATCCGGTCCGCATCGATCTGGCTGGAGATCAGCTGAACGACTTGAGGATTCGGATGCTGCTTGGTAATGACACTGGCCACCTGGTTCGGAAAGTCGTGAGATACGCGCTTAAGGATCGTATTGACTTCCGTTCCCTCGGACAAAATAATATCCGTCGTCAGAGACTCGTGGTCCGTATTGAAGATTTTTTCGAATGTATGGGAAAAGGGGCCGTGCCCGACATCATGCAGTAGAGCTGCGCATAAGGTGACGAGGCGCATGGAACAGTCCCAGTCATCCGGGTAGTTGCGCTCGAACATATCCACTATCCGCCGGGATAATTCATAAACGCCCAGAGAATGGGAAAAACGGGAATGCTCCGCACCATGAAAGGTGAACTGGGCGGTCCCGAGCTGTTTGATCCGACGCAGACGCTGAAATTCCTTGGTGTCGATCAGATCTAAAATCAGTTTGTGTCGGACATGAATGTAGTCGTGCACAGGATCTTTAAATACTTTTTCAATAGGCAGGCGGTCCTGCTTTTCAAATGAGTCGATACACATAGTTGTCGGTTCTACTCCATCTTCTTCTATTTAACAAGAAGGTGCTGTGTGAAGTAGACCATTCCTTCCTCTCTTAGCCTCAAGCACTGAGGGGGATCAAGGTAGTAATTTGTCATTTCGGGTGATCATTTTCTGAAGGCCTTCGTCGTAAGCAGAGGCGATGGATGCTGTCATATCGCCCTGAACCAGTGTGACACCGGCCTGAGTAAATACAGAAAGCAGATGCTGCTTTGTTTCCTCAATAGTTAAGGAAACACCGAGTGCATCTTCCAGCGTCGTCATCACGTTCGGATTCACAGCAGGAAAGCTCCATCTGGTTTCGGATCCGTCCAGACCTTTGGTATAGAACTCGCGGATCATCTCTGCCCGATGGGTCTGGTCCCCGGATACACTGAGGTAAATCATTACAGCGATTCCGCCTCTGATCCGTCGCTGGGCAATACCGGCAATTTTTCTCCCCTCGATACTTAAATCGAATTCACCCGGGCAGTAAGAGTCTGCAATTTCATACGCATCGACCGTTTTGTTATAGCGAGAAAAGGCCGTCTGAACGACTTGATGCATTCGGGAATAGGCCTCGTCGATGGACAGTCGCTCTTCGCCTTCAGGAAAGATCATGGAAAAGTTCAGCACTCCGCCATCACTCACAACAGCTAGTCCACCTGAGTTTCGGACCAGATAGTCGTAGCCGCCGGACGCAAAAGCTGTCAGGGCATCGCTAAGGAATGGAAGCTTGGTATCCATCATTCCTAAAATGATCAGCGGATCAGTCTGCCAAAAGTGCAGGATGGGCTGCTTCTTTTCTCCCGCTTCTTTGATAAAGGCATCCGTCAGCGCAAAAGGAGCGAAGCGGTGATTTGAATAATCAGCCGGCAACTTATCATAAAGCAGAAAAGGCTGTGTGTAAGCATTAAAATAAGAATGGGTTTCAGTCATAATGTCCGTCCTTCATGTTATCTCATTAATTATTTCATCGTCAGTTTCTTTCAGTATACCAAAAATCAACGGGGTTAGGATACAGGAGTCGAATATAGAATGAGACGCCGAATATGATTTATGATAAACTGTATAGGACAGACAATCAAAAGAGAATAAGGAAGGGGTAGTGCTTGTGCCTTCAAGAGATTTAAAAAACGGTCTGCCGGCCGAAGTGAAAATGGAAACATCCTATATACAGAATGGAGAAACGCATCAGCATTCGTTCGAAGAAAAAGGACGAGTCGTGTACATGAATAACAGTTACTACATTCGATTTGAAGAAACGCATGAGGAAGCAACAGTTCCAGTGACGGTCAAAATCAATCCTGACGGAGTAGTGAATCTGATCAGAAATGGTGAGCGGACGATGCGTCTGACCTTCAACAGTGACAGACATACAGAAACCAACTACGCCACACCCGTGGGAATCATTCCGCTACAGGTACTGACCGACGATTTGAGAGTTAGCTATTATGACCGCCCGTTTTCCGGAAGAGTCTATATCGATTATAAACTGCATGCAAATGGACAAAAACTAGGGGAGTATCAAATTAGATTGCGTTTTACAACGTAATCATGTAGTATAAATTAGTTGAAGAGAAAGTTTAATGAAACCGATGAGAGAAAGGACGTTACAGTCGTGGAATTAAATCAATTTAAAGGCCAGGCAAAAGACGAACTGGCTATGGTAGATGTGGCTCATGCCATCCTTGAAACAACTGGACAAGTGACTGATTTCAATGACCTGCTGTCAGAAGTGGCAGACTATCTGGAGCTGGATGATGAAACATTGGAACGTGAAATGATTCAGTTTTATACTGATTTGAATGTAGACGGACGATTCATTTCCTTAGGCGACAACCGCTGGGGTCTACGTGCGTGGTACCCTGTCGACTCGATCGATGAAGAAATTACGCATGATAACGATGCAGAGGACGAACGACCGCGCCGCAGAAGTCGTACCGGATTTGACCAGGCTTATGATGACGAAGAAGTCGAAGAAGTCGAAGAAGTCGAAGAAGACGAAGAAGAGGAAGAAACCATCAAGTATGGGGACCGCGTCGAAGTCGATGAGCATGGTGTCATGGTCGATGACGAAGATGAAGAAGACCTTGGAGAATACAAAGACGATCTTGATGATCTTGGCGATGAAGACGAGGACAGCGAAGAGCTGAAAGGCCTGAACATCGTTGATGATGAAGATGTGCTTGAAGACGAGGAAGACGAATAAGAATAGAGATGGGCTAATTGATAACCGAGCCTGTCGGAAAAAGCTGACCATCCGTCTATCGGGGTCAGCTTTTTTGATGCGTAAAAATTCGTAGATTAATAGGCGAGATCGAATAAAGCGTCTGCAGAATAAAAGTGTAAAAGGGCATCGATATGGCGGACGGATGGTTCCGGTGATCATTAATTCCGCTGCTCTACTCAAATGGGGAAACTGACAGAATTCGCACTTGACTTACAGCAATTAGGTCTTTAAACTATTTATTGGGCACCCTACGTACATGTTATGTATATGAAGGGTCAACAAGACAGAATGTAAGACAGTTCAACGCTCCCTATTTCATTTATTAAATGGAATAGGGAGTTTTCTGTTTTTTGAGACATTTTGCCTTTCCTTAAAAGAATTATGGAGGGAGTACTATGACAAAGTATATTTTTGTAACAGGCGGAGTGGTATCGTCAATCGGAAAAGGTATCGCGGCAGCATCTCTTGGCCGACTGTTGAAAAATAGAGGACTGAAAGTAACGATTCAGAAATTTGATCCTTATATCAATGTGGATCCAGGAACGATGAGTCCGTATCAGCATGGAGAAGTGTTTGTAACGGATGATGGCGCTGAAACGGATCTGGATCTGGGGCATTACGAGCGGTTCATCGACATCAATTTGAACCAGTATTCAAATGTCACGACAGGGAAAGTCTATTCTGAAGTGATCAACAAAGAACGTCGCGGTGATTATCTGGGCGGAACGGTTCAGGTCATTCCGCACATTACAGATGAAATCAAGAAAAAGATCATGCGTGCGGCACAAACGACCGATTCGGACGTGATCATCACTGAAGTTGGTGGAACAGTAGGAGACATCGAGTCATTGCCTTTCCTTGAAGCTCTGCGTCAGATGAAAAGTGACGTCGGGTCCGACAATGTCATGTATCTGCATACGACACTGATTCCATACCTTAAAGCGGCAGGTGAAATGAAAACCAAGCCGACCCAGCACAGCGTAAAAGAACTTCGAAGCCTTGGAATCCAGCCAAACGTGCTGATCGTCCGCTCGGAATATCCGGTTGAGCAGCATACGAAAGATAAACTCGCATCCTTCACCGATGTGGATTCCAAAGCGGTCATCGAATCTTTGGATGTCGATACGCTTTATTCAATCCCGTTGAACTTACAGAAACAGGGACTGGATCAGATTGTAGTCGATCATCTGAAACTGGATGTGCCGGAAGCGGATATGACTGAATGGAAAGCGCTAGAAGAGAAAGTGCTGAACCTGAAGACGTCTACTCGAATTGCTATTGTAGGGAAATATGTGGAACTGCCGGATGCATATTTGTCCGTAGTTGAAGCACTGAAGCATGCCGGCTATGCTGCAGATTCGGATATCAACATCAAATGGGTCAATGCAGAAAAACTGTCTCCAGAAGAATTGGTCAGAGAACTGGATGATGTGGACGGCATCCTCGTACCGGGTGGATTCGGAGAACGCGGTCTGGAAGGGAAAATGCTGGCGATTCGATATGCACGGGAAAACAGGATTCCATTCTTCGGTATCTGTCTTGGCATGCAGCTGGCAGCTGTGGAATTTGCCCGTAACGTAGCCAAGCTTGATGGGGCTGGATCTGCGGAAGTCAATCCTGACATTGAACACAACATCATTGACTTGATGCCGGATCAGAAGAATGTGACGGATATGGGTGGAACACTGAGACTGGGTCTATACCCATGTCAATTGCAGCCGGGTACAGTGACCGCGGAGGCCTATGACAATCAGGAAGTCGTTCAGGAGCGTCACCGTCACCGTTATGAATTTAACAATAGCTACCGTGGACTGCTTGAAGAAAAAGGACTGATTTTCTCTGGTGTTTCTCCAGACAACAAACTGGTGGAGATCATCGAAGTGGCCGATCACCCTTATTTCGTCGGCTGCCAGTTCCATCCGGAATTCATTTCCAGACCGAACAGACCTCAGCCGTTGTTCAAAGCCTTTATTGAAAAGTCATTAGAAAACAAGAATAGATAAATGATAATGAGGCTGGATTTATGAAAGAAATTGAAAATAGAGAGACAACCTAATGATTAATACTAGTTTTATTGTGAAATTTTGTATATAATAATAAGCGAGACCGAGGGCGTATATCGGTTTAAAAAGTGCGCAAAAATTTGAGGAGGCTATATTTATGAGTCGTTTAGTAAGTATGACAGACATGTTGAACAAAGCTTTGGCTGAAAAATATGCAGTTGGGCAATTCAACATCAACAACTTAGAATGGACACAAGCCATTTTACAGGCAGCACAGGAAGAAAAATCTCCAGTAATTTTAGGTGCTTCTGAAGGAGCAGTTAAATACATGGGTGGATTCACTGTTGTTTCTGCTATGGTTAATGCTTTACTTGAAGAAATGGACATTACAGTTCCTGTGGCTCTTCACCTGGACCACGGTTCATCATTTGATACATGTAAAGCTGCGATCGATGCTGGATTCTCTTCAGTTATGATCGACCACTCTCATGATCCAATCGAAGACAACATTTCTTTCACTAAAAAAGTGGTTGAATATGCTCACTCTAAAGGTGCGTCAGTTGAAGCTGAAATCGGTACTGTCGGCGGAGAAGAAGACGGCGTTGTCGGTGGCGTAATGTACGCTGATAAAGAAGAATGTAAACGTATTGTTGACGAAGCTGGAATCGATGCCCTAGCAGCTGCTCTAGGATCTGTACACGGAGACTACGACGGAGAACCTAAACTTGGATTTGACGAAATGAAAGAAATTTCTGAACTGACAGGTGCACCACTTGTACTTCACGGTGGATCAGGTATCCCAACTCACCAGATCGAAAAAGCAATCGAATACGGTCACGCTAAAATCAACGTAAACACTGAGCTTCAGCAAGTATGGGCTAAGCGCACACGTGAAGTTATTGCTACCAACGAAAAAGTTTACGATCCTCGTAAAATCATCGGACCTGGTAAAGCAGACATCACTGAAACAACTAAAGCTAAAATGAGAGAATTCGGTTCTTCAAACAAAGCTTAATTAAAATAAAATAGAGACGCGAGGGCCCGTGCTTTCCCGTCAACAGAATCACCCTCTTGAGCTGTCGCCAGTTCCTGAGGGTGATTTTTTTATGAAAAGTGAGGTCCGTTTTTGAGTGAAAATATTCTGCTTTTGATAAACGCCGCCAGTCAATTTCGTGAGAATTCAATCATTTGGACAATATAATGAATGAAGACAAATTGATCAGCTGGAGGAAAGAATCAATGAAGGTAATGAAGCCGCGGGAAGCATCTAAAGAACTCAACGTGCTGAGAGCTCTGAACCAAAGGCAGGCATATTCATTTGAACAGAAGCAGAATCTACTGAATATGGAGAAGGGATTTATTGGTGAAAGGCAGTTCGACGAGATGGGAGAGAAGTATCTGGAGCAGGAGTGTGTGATGCTGCAGGATCTTTCGCTGACCATCAAAGGAAACACAGTGCAGATCGATTCAGTTTTCCTGACTTCAGAAGTCGTGTATATCTTTGAAGTCAAGAACTACGAGGGGGACTTTATTATGAAAGATGGCGACATCTATACAGTAGCCGGCCAGGAGATATCGAACCCGCTCACCCAGCTTAATCGAACGTCGTCTCTTCTGAGGCAGCTGCTGCAGTCCTGGCAGGTCAAAATGAGTATCGAAGGCTACGTTGTGCTTATCAATCCGGCATGTATGCTGTATCATGCGACACCTGCCGACCCGTTCATTTTCTATGGGCAAATTCAATCCCGTCTGACCGAAATCAATCGTAGACAGCGGAACGAGCCATGGGGAATAAAAAAGATGAAGAGACTGGCAGAAAAACTGATTGAAGAACATAACAAGGAAGGGCGCATTCAAATCAAAAGGCCGGCGTATACTTATGAGGAGTTGAGGAAGGGGATAGCTTGTACGCGATGCAGTAGTTTTAGTGTGCAAGTTAATCAACGCTCATGTAAATGTTTAGTTTGCGAGCATTCATCGTCATTGAACAGTGCAGTCATCCGACAAATTGAAGAGTTTATACTTTTATATCCTGCTGAATTACTGACGACTGAAAAAATATATAGATGGTGTGGACAAATTATTCCAAAAAAAAGAATACGTGGGATACTCTCTGAAAATTATACTAGAGTAGGAAATAAATCAGGCACAACTTTCAAAAAAGAGAGTAAATAAGGAGTGTAATCGTCATAGGACGATTACATACGCCCACTCAGATAGATTTTGTCTTTGAGTGGGGAATAAATATCATACTATTGCCCACTCAGTGAATCTGGACTAACGAGTGGGTCATAAATGACAAATTAGTGCCCAGTCAAAATCGATTTGGATTTGAGTGGTAAAAAGATTGCTGATTACTACCCACTCAACAGAACCATGCTATTGAGTGGGCAATAGTAGGACAAACAGAGAGAAAACCACCCAAAAACGATAGAACCTCCACAAACCAGACAGTTCAAAATAATGAAGCGGTCGGCTCGACCGACCGTTTTCCACTTTAAAAGCCCTTAAAGGATAACATACGAAACCAAGACGGCAAAAAAACATACGAATTAGAGATAAAAGACTTACTATAAGTTAGCTTATGGTGTATACTGTGTAACAGAAGGTGAAGTAGAGCACACATAAGTCATTAGAAAGACTGGATTGCTGCTACTGAAACTAGAACAACTCGATTGGGCGGGGAAAAATGAGGTTATGATATCCTCTGCCCGCCGAATCTGAATGAGATCCCCCAGTAAAAGTCGAAGCACCGACTGAAATTTAAACGAAAAGAGTGATGACATGAGTTTTAAACAATACCGAATCGATGACAGCAAAGGCCTGGAGTTCGGCTTGTATACTTTAGGTGACCATTTAAAGAACCCGCATATAGACAAACGGATTTCGCCTCAGCAGCGGCTGCAGGAAATCATTGAAATGGCTAAGCTGGCAGAAGAAGCAGGCATTGACCTGATCAGCGTAGGAGAAAGCCATCAGGATCACTTCATTACGCAGGCGCACTCGGTTGTTCTGTCGGCAATCGCCCAAGCGACAGAAAAAATTAAAGTGAGCAGTTCATCCACAATCATCAGTACGTCTGACCCGGTGAGAGTCTACGAAGACTTTGCCACGATCGATCTGATTTCAGGTGGTCGGGCAGAAATCGTAGCGGGACGAGCTTCCCGTGTAGGCTTGTTCGAGCTTTTAGGATATGATCTGCATGATTATGAAGAACTGTTTGAAGAGAAATTTGAACTTCTGCTACAAATAAATAAAGAAGAAGTCGTCAACTGGGAAGGAGAATTTCGTCAACCACTAAGGGATGCGCATATTCTTCCACGTCCGCTTAATGGAAGCCTGCCGATATGGCGTGCTGTCGGTGGCACACCGGCCAGTGCAATGAAAGCTGCTTATCAGGGCGTGCCGATGTACCAAGCGATGCTAGGAGGACCAGCGTCTGTATTCAAGCGTCCGATTGATGCCTATAGAGAAACACTTGAAAGTCTTGGCCAGGATTCATCAGAATTTCCTGTTGCGACAGCTGGCTTCTTTTATGCAGCGGACACGACGCAACAGGCATTGAAAGAATATTACCCGCATATCAACGAAGGCATGAAGCTGACAAATGGACGTGGTTTCCCTAAGCAAGCATTTGCCCAAGGTGCTCATCTAAAAAATATCATGAACGTCGGCAGCCCCCAGGAGATCATCGAGAAAATCCTTTACCAGCATGAGACATTCAATCACCAGCGCTATATCGCTCAAATGGATTTCGGCGGCGTGCCGTTTGATAAGATCATGCGAAATATAGAGTTGATAGGAAATGAGATTTTACCGGCAGTCAAAAAGCATACAGCCAAAGCGAAAGCATAAGGAGTGACTAGAGTGAATATTACCCTGCTATCCGGCTCGACGATCGGGTCTAAAACGAGAACAGCGATGAACTATACAAAAGATATCATTGAACGAAACTATCCTGATCATGAGGTTACCCTTCTGGATCTGGCTGATTTTGAGCTGGTTTTCAGTGATGGACGGGACTTCAGAGAATATAAAGGAGACACGAAAGTCGTGACCGAGACGATTATGGCGTCTGACATCATCCTCATCGGGACACCTATCTTTCAGGCATCCATTCCCGGCTCTCTGAAAAACGTGTTCGATTTTCTTCCTCAAGACGGGCTGAGAGACAAAACAGCAGGCATACTGGTGACAGCGGGATCTGCCAAACATTACCTGATTGCTGAAACACAGCTCAAACCGATCCTTGCTTATATGAAGGCTCAAATTGTTCAGACCTATACCTTCATGGAAGAAAGAGACTTCTACCGTAAGGAAATTGTCAATGAGGATGCGGTATTTAGAATCGAACGTCTAGTGGAAGACACAATGGTTCTTGCCGAGACGTATAAAGAAGCCAGACGCATTAAAGAAGAACAATATGGGTTTTAAAAGTGAATAAAATCTTACAGAACATTAACAATAGTTAGTGTTCTGTATTTTTATGTTGAAAAAAAAAGTAAACCCTGTATGATTATGAGTGTGGGCAACTGTATATTCTAAAGCATTGTTCACGTCGTCACATGCTAACCGTTCGCATTACAAGAAAATGCAAATGAACTTCTGATGATAGAAACCATCTTAATTAGTAGTTCACTATAAACTAAATGAAATGTTAGTAGGTTAAAGAAATGAAAAAACCATCTGCACATGACCTTACTCAAATAGCCTTATCCGCAGCACTCCTTGCTGTCTCTTCAATTGTCGTCTTACCAATTGGAGTTATCCCAATCACTTTACAAGTATTCTTCTTTTTATTTATTCCGGCGTTATTAGGACCAGTCAAAGGTCTGATGACGATTATTTTGTATATCGTTATGGGATTGATCGGAATGCCTGTATTTGCTGGGGGAAGCGGGGGCATGGGAAGTATTCTTTCTCCGTCTTTCGGTTATATCGCGGGAGCACTGGCTGTCGCATGGATAGTCGGGTCAGGATTAAAGAAACAGAGAAATAAATGGGAAATGACAGGGATCATGAGCCTGGGATTAGTCGTACTGTATATAACAGGTATGAGCTACCAGTATATTCTTATGAATGCCGTACTTGACTCACCGATTTCACTTGTGAGCATTGTCAGCATGAATCTGACGGTCTTTCTTCCTATTGATGCGCTTAAAATGCTACTGGCTATCGCCTTATATGACAGACTGTCCAGCTTGCCATTCGCAAGGCGTATCGTTAAACTGTAAGCAGTCCGACTTTGAAAAGTAGAATGACTTAATAGTACAAATAGAGAACTTCAGACAACCAATAATCGTATAAACAAAAGTGAGGACTTATAATGACACAAAAATTAATCGTAAATGGTGGACATGACTTATCCGGGGAAGTAACGATTTCAGGAGCAAAGAACAGCACAGTAGCGCTGATCCCAGCGTCAATTCTTGCTGATTCACCTGTTACGCTGGAAGGCGTACCAAACATTGCAGACGTCCACTCGCTCATCGAAATCCTTAATGACATGAATGTAAAAACGCACTTTGAAGGCACAACTCTGACAGTAGATCCTACAGAGATGGTATCGGTTCCCATGCCTACGGGTAAAATCAAAAGCTTAAGAGCGTCTTATTATTTTATGGGCGCGTTACTTACTAAGTTCGGACAAGGCGTCGTGGGTCTTCCTGGTGGATGCTTCCTTGGTCCGCGTCCAATCGACCAGCACCTGAAAGGGTTCAGAGCCTTGGGTGCTACTGTTGACAATGAAATGGGTGCAATGTATCTCAAGACAGATGAAGATGGTCTCCAGGCGGCGCGTGTCTACTTCGACGTCGTGTCCATTGGAGCAACGATCAATGTCATGCTGGCAGCAGTAAAAGCTAAAGGCAGAACGATCATCGAAAACGCTGCGCGTGAACCTGAAATCATTGATGTAGCGACGCTTCTAAATAATATGGGGGCAAAAGTACGTGGAGCAGGAACAGACATTATCCGTATAGATGGTGTCGAAGAGATGCATGGATGCCGTCACACTGTAATTCCTGACCGCATCGAAGCAGGCACGTACTTGATCATGGCTGCGGCAAAAGGGAAAGATGTCGTTATCCGCAACGTCATTGTCGAGCATCTGGAAAGTTTGATCGCAAAAATGGAAGAAATGGGCGTGCCTCTTGAAATTGGGGAAGATTACGTTCGTATCACCAAGCCGGAAGGGAATCTGAGAGGTGTTTCTATAAAGACACTGCCTTATCCTGGTTTTGCGACCGACTTGCAGCAGCCGTTTACACCTCTGCTTATGATGGCGCAAGGTGAATCGATGATCGTGGATACGATTTATCCGAAACGCATCAAGCACATTCCGGAACTGAACCGTATGGGTGCTAAGGCTCGTGTGGAAAGTGATGTCATCCTAATCGAAGGCGGCACACATCTTGAAGGAACCGAAGTCAAAGCCAGTGATTTGAGAGCCGGAGCTTGTCTTGTAGTAGCCGGTCTGATTGCTGAAGGACAGACGACCATTGGCGGAGTAGATAATATTCTTAGAGGATATGATCATATTGTAGAAAAATTGACCGCTCTTGGCGCAGACATTTACATGGAAGAGAGTGGCGATTAAATTATAGGAATAGGGGATAGGGACGAGTGGCAAATTTTTTAACTTTCAGTGATTTACAGAACATGACTTTAAAAGAGATTTATGAGCACGCTAAGCGATTGAAAATACCTTATTACAGTCAGATGAACAAAAAGGAACTCTCTCTGGCTGTTATTCGCGCGCAGGAAGAAAAGCAGGGGTATTTCCAGGTCAGCGGGGTGCTCGATAAAATCAACAGCCAGGACTTTGGTTTTTTACGTCCGATCAATTACTCTCATAGTAACGAAGATATTTATATTTCAGCCTCTCAGATGACGCGTTTCAGCTTGAGAAATGGAGATAAAATCACCGGTACAGCGCGTCCGCCTAAAGCGGGAGAACGGCACTACGGACTGATGAACGTCAAACTGGTCAATGGAAAGAATCCTGAAGAAGCTAGAGAACGCCCTCACTTCCCGGCCCTTACACCGTTGTATCCGGATCGTCGAATCAACCTTGAATCATCCGAGAACGAACTGTCTGCACGAATGATCGATCTCGTGGCTCCGATCGGGTTCGGACAGAGAGGACTGATTGTCGCACCGCCTAAGGTAGGGAAGACGACATTGCTCAAAGAAATTGCCAACGGAATAAAGGCAAATCATCCGGAAGTTGAACTGATTGTCCTGCTTATCGATGAACGCCCCGAAGAGGTAACCGATCTGGAACGGAGCATCGATGGAGAAGTCGTTCATTCGACATTTGATCAGCAGCCGCAGAACCACGTCAAAGTGAGCGAACTGGTTCTCGAACGTGCAAGACGACTGGTTGAGGACAAGCAGGATGTAGTTATCCTTATGGACAGCATCACACGTCTGGCTAGAGCATACAATCTTGTGGAACAGCCAAGTGGGCGTACGCTTTCAGGTGGGATCGATCCTGCAGCTCTCTACAGACCAAAGCGTTTCTTCGGGTCTGCCCGTAATGTTGAAGAAGGCGGCAGCATGACGATTGTCGCAACAGCATTAGTGGATACTGGAAGCCGAATGGACGATGTCATTTATGAAGAGTTCAAAGGAACGGGTAACATGGAAATCCATCTGTCCCGAGAACTGGCTGAGCGACGCATCTATCCGGCAATCGACATTAAAAAATCAAGTACCCGTAAGGAAGAAATGCTTCTTTCCAAAGAAGAATACGAAGCGGTCTACAAACTGCGTAGAGGGATGCGCAATGATTCACTGGAGTATACGGATCAGTTCATCAAGACATTGAGACGTTACGGGAAGAATGCCGCCTTTGTAGAAAAAGTACTTAAGCAGTAATCATCTAAATAATGCGCAGAAAAATGGGACATTCCATTGCAACAGACGGCAGGATATGTTACTATGTCTAGTGTTGCATATATAATCAAGCCGATGAAGGAGACCAGTGCCTAGCGCTGATCACCCAGTCGCTGACTTAAAGGATTAAGATAACTATGGAACCGCAGAGGTTTCATGGCATGAAGGAGTGAAAAAAGATATGAAACAAGGAATTCATCCAGAATATCGTCAAGTAGTGTTCATGGACACAACGACAGGATTTAAATTCATGTCAGGGTCTACTACAACATCAAACGAAACAGTTGAATGGGAAGATGGAAAAGAGTATCCGCTTATCCGTATGGAGGTTACATCTGACTCTCATCCGTTCTACACTGGACGTCAGAAATTTGCTCAGGCAGATGGACGTATCGACCGTTTCAACAAGAAATACGGTCTTGCAGACGAAGAATAATCGGTTTAAAGCTCTGGCTAGTCAGGGCTTTTTTCTTTGCCCAAAATATAATTGGTATCCGATACCCAATTATATTGTTGCTGCGGGAAAATATGCTAAAATGGGATTAGATTCTGTTTTGCCTATGTAATAAACTATCAGCTTAATACAGGAGGAAACGAATGAAACTTTATCTGATCTATGGAGGAAAGAGTGCGGAACATGAAGTATCCATCAAATCCGCTTACTCGATTTTACAGAAAATATATTATGATCATTACACAGTCATACCGGTTTATATCACAAGGGAAGGTCAGTGGTACAAGGCTGGAAATGTGAACAGCAAAGATGATATTCCTGAAGTGAAAGAAATGAATCAGATCGCCAAGAAACAGCCGTTCAATTTCATTGAAATGATGGAAGGTGAATCGGTAGCTTTCCCGGTGCTTCACGGCCCGAATGGTGAAGATGGGACGGTCCAAGGACTCTTTGAAGTGTTCGACATTCCTTATGTAGGAGCTGGCGTGCTTGCAAGTGCTGTCGGTATGGATAAAATCATCAGTAAAAGTGTATTTAAAGAAGCAGGCCTGCCAATCCTGCCTTACAATGAGGTAAAACTGACTGACTGGAAAGTTGATCCTGATAAAGTCAAGGACGATCTGATTCAGTATCTAGGCTTCCCGATGTTTGTCAAGCCGGCCAATCTGGGATCAAGCGTGGGTATTACCCGAGTGCTTGAAGAAACCAAGTTAAAAGAGGCGATCGAACTCGCATTCGAATACGATACAAGAATCGTCGTGGAAAAAGGCGTCAAAGCGAGAGAAATCGAAGTAGCTGTCTTAGGCAATGAAGACATTCATACATCAGTTCCAGGTGAACTTATCAAGCATAAGCCTTTTTATGACTATGAAGACAAATACCTGAACCAGGAAGTGATTAGACAGGTCCCTTCAGATATTTCAGATGAGTTGACCAAAAAGCTGAGGGAGCTGGCAGCGCGTGCCTTTCACGCTATCGATGGCACTGGGGTGTCTCGTGTCGATTTCTTCCTTACTGAAGATGGAGAAGTCTACGTCAATGAAGTCAACACTTTCCCTGGGTTTACGAACAACAGCATGTATCCTAGAGTATGGGCAAAAACGGGTCTGCCTTATGAAGATCTGATTGAAGAAGTAATTCAGCTGGGTATCAGACGTCACAAGGACCGTCTTGAGCTTAATACAAGACGAAACAAGTAAGAAGGAATCAAGGAACAGAAGGAACGGAGAGAAACAATGGCAAAATGGACATTAAAAGAAATAGCTTCAGCTGTAGATGGCAAACTGATTGATGGGGACGACAATCTGAAGATAGAAGGCGTATCGTTTGATACGCGTTCGCTGCAGACCGGTGACCTGTTCATCCCTCTGACTGCTGAGAGGAACGGGCATGATTTTATCGAAGCAGCGATTGAAAAGGGAGCGGCTGCCAGTTTCTGGAGTGATGACACAGAAAAAGCTCCGGAAGGCTTCCCGATCATAGCAGTAGCGGATACGGAAAAAGCCTTTCAGCATTTCGCGCAGTATTATCTGAACAAAGTAGGGCCTAAAGTCATCGGGATTACTGGAAGTAACGGAAAGACGACAACGAAAGACATGGTCGCAGCCGTTGCTTCTGCCAGATACCGGACGTATAAGACAGTCGGGAACTTCAACAATCACCTGGGACTGCCGTTTACGATACTCAATATGCCGGAGGATACAGAAGTGCTTGTACTTGAAATGGGAATGAGTGAACGAGGGGAGATCGAAGTGCTTTCTCAGCTGGCGCATCCTGACATTGCTGTGATTACGATGATCGGAGAATCCCATATTGAATTTCTCGGGTCGCGTGATGCGATTTCTGAAGCTAAACTTGAAATCGTTAAAGGGATGTCGAACGGCACACTGATCTATCCAGGCAAAGAACCGCTGCTTCAAGATAAAATAGCAGCAGGGTATGTGGATGCGACTGTAGGCAAGCGTCTGACTTTCGGAAAAGAAGAAGGCGTGGATCTATATCCGGTCACAGTGGAAGCCAGGTTAAAACAGACCGTCTTTACGACTAATGCGGATCCTGAACATTCATGCACGCTGCCGGTCCCTGGAATCTACAACGTTCAAAATGCACTGGCTGCTGTTCTAGTTGGAGAAGAGATCGGTATATCCAATACGGAAGCCTATGTCCAGCTTGAGAACTTTGAACTGACCAAGAACCGTCTTGAATGGATCGATGGAATCAATGAATCCACTCTGCTCAACGACGCATACAACGCCAGTCCATCATCAATGAAAGCCGTTCTACGTTATTTCCAGGAAATCGATGTCCCTAAGCGAAAAATCATTGTACTAGGAGACGTGCTTGAACTAGGTGAGCATTCAAGAGCCATGCATGAAAGTCTGAGTGAAGCGATCGACCCTAAGAAAGCCGATCTGATCGTCTTATACGGGAAAGATATGAAAGCTTTATATGATAAACTGCTGCCTCAAATGAATGAGCAGAACCTTCAGCATTTTGAAGGAGACAAGCAGCCACTGATTGATTATCTGGAGAAACAGATCAAAGAAGAAGATACGGTTCTACTGAAATCAAGCCTGAGTACAGGGATGCTCGAAGTTGTGACTAAGTTAAGTCATGGAAAAGAAGGGTAAAACGTATTCATTTCACTGAGGTATGAAAACGAGTTGAAAACAAGGCGCCCACGTGTTAAGATAACATCTGGAATGAAGTGAACCGTTCGTTTAATGGATACGTCGAATTATCCGTATAGAATTTAAAATTAAATACTGAGTCAAGTTAACTATGATCCCTGGTGTCTCGCATCGAAAGTGAGTGACGAACACTAGGGTCTTTATTTGAACAGAAAAGAAACAAATCTGTTCATTGCTTTCGAAGTTTCTCTTATGCAAGAGTGACTGTACCTTGGCTCGTAAACGAATGAACGCTAAGGAAAATATTAGGAGGAAACATTCTTTGGAATTTAATGAACTAGATTTACTACCTGAACTACTCAAATCCGTACAGAACATGGGATTTGAAGAAACAACACCAATCCAGGAGCAGACGATCCCGCTTGCACTTGCAGGAAAAGACGTCATCGGACAAGCACAGACAGGAACAGGTAAAACTGCCGCTTTCGGTCTGCCTATGCTTCAGAAAATCGACGTCAAAAACCACAATGTTCAAGGGCTTGTTATCGCCCCTACTCGTGAACTGGCTATCCAGACACAAGAAGAACTATTCCGTTTAAGCAAAGACAAGCGTGTGAAAGTAACATGTGTCTACGGTGGAGCCGACATCGGACGTCAGATCAAGCAGATCAAAGGTGGCGCACAAATCGTTGTTGGAACACCTGGTCGTATGCTTGACCACATCCGTCGTAAAACATTGAAACTGAACCAGGTTCAGACATTGGTACTAGACGAAGCTGATGAAATGCTTAATATGGGATTCATCGAAGATATCGAAACAATCATTCAGGAAATACCAGCTGAGCGTCAGACCTTGTTATTCTCAGCAACTATGCCGGCTCCGATCAAACGTATCGGTGAACGCTTCATGCAGGACCCTGAAACAGTTCGTATCAAAACGAAAACACTATCTGCTTCAACTATCCAACAGTACTATACAAAAGCGCGAGACAACGAGAAGTTTGATATCATGACTCGCCTGCTGGATGTACAGAATCCTAAGTCGGCTATCGTATTCGGACGTACGAAAAGACGTGTCGATGAACTGGCTAAAGGACTTGAAATGCGCGGATACCAGGCTGAAGGAATCCATGGAGACCTTTCTCAAGGCAAGCGTATGAGCGTCTTGAAAGACTTTAAAAAAGGTAAAATCGATATCCTAGTAGCAACAGACGTCGCTGCCAGGGGGCTGGATGTCAGCGGACTGTCACACGTATACAACTATGACATTCCTCAAGATCCTGAAAGTTATGTTCACCGTATCGGACGTACTGGACGTGCTGGTGAAGAAGGCGTAGCTGTTACATTCGTCACGCCTCATGAAATGGGCTACCTGCGTACAGTTGAAAAACTGACTAAACAGCCAATGACGTCTCTTCGTCCACCTACAAACGACGAAGCGCTTGAAAGTCAGCTGCAGACAGCTATGGCAGACATTCAGGAAATGATCGATCAGAATGGCCTGGATAAGTACGAAGCTGCTGCTGAAAAGCTCCTGAGTTCATACTCAGCTGAAGATCTGGCTGCTGCTTTAGTTAAGAACATGGTTAAAGATCCGACAGATGTACCAGTAAGCATCACACCTCAGCGTCCGCTTCCAAACAAAGATAAGCGACGTGGCGGTGGCGGAAAAGGAAAAGGAAACTATTCCAACAACCGTAGAGGTAAAGGTGGAAACCGCAACTATAAAGGTAAAGGACGTTCTGGAGATAAAGGGAACCGTTCGAATAACCGCCGTTCAAACTAATGAGCGAATTGAATAAATAAAACTAGCCGACTGATCATCTGTTCTTGTTACATTGAACAGGTGATCAGCCGGTTCTTTTTAATCTAATCTTAAATTATATGAAATGACTTTTATTATTTAATCTGGTAACATAATACAGTAGCTGATTGATTTAATATTGAGTTATAGAATTGAGGAAGACAGATGATTGCTGGTATCGGACTGGATATAGTCGATATTGAACGGATCAATAAAGCGTACATAAAAAGACCATCCTTTGCTGATCGAGTTCTGACAACTAATGAACTGGAGTATTTTCATTCATTAAAAGGAACAAGAAAGATAGAATTTTTAGCCGGCCGATTTTCAGCAAAAGAAGCGTACTCTAAGGCCTTGGGAACAGGTATCGGTAAGCTGACTTTTCGTGATGTTGAAATCCTGCCAGATGATCAGGGAAAACCTATGATCACCGTATGTCCTTTCCCTGGAAAGGCCTGGGTATCGATTTCTCATACAGGAACGATCGCAGTAGCACAGGTTATTTTAGAAGACAAATAACAAACGTTCTTGTTGAGCGGTTTTTTGAGTCAAAGAAGTGTCACAAAGAGTGGTTCAATTTGTTCGCCTTTCATGATAAACTAGCAGACAAGGAATGAGATTCTACATTTCTTTTGGCTAAGTATTCATTGAAGCTTCTGACACTGGTGTCAAGTAAGCTGGCTGTTTAGCTTTTTTATCAGTATATTTTGGAGGGCATATTCATGAAAGAGCATAGCAATAGAAAAATGGTTATTGAACTTGATCAATCAGTTTACGAAGATATCGAAGAATATTGCATGGAGACAGATACTGAAGAAACGGAACTCATGTCTGACATTTTCCACTGCTTTGTTCGGGAAACAATGAATAAAATGGATGCCATGAGGAAGGGATATGCAGAAATGGGACACATCAATTTGGAAATCTGTTCCGAATTTGATGGATGCGAGAGCGAAGCGCATACTCATATCTGATAACAAGGTTCCGGCAGCTCTTCAAACGGAACACGACCTTATCTGAAAGGCTCCTTCAAGGAGGAAAGCCTATGGTTAAGCGTGGAGATATTTTTTATGCAGATTTATCCCCGGTAGTTGGATCGGAACAAGGCGGTATGCGCCCTGTTCTGATTATACAGAACAATGTTGGAAACAAATATAGCCCGACAGTTATTGTTGCGGCAATCACAACAAGAATCGAAAAAGGTAAGATGCCGACACATGTGGAGGTCAGTGCCAAACAGGGACTGGAAAAAAATTCTGTCATTCTGCTTGAACAGATCAGAACGATTGATAAACAGCGGCTGAAAGACCAAGTCACTCAGCTGGATGCTGAAACGATGAATGCTGTTGATGAGGCCCTGTCTATCAGTGTGAGCTTGTCAAATAAATATAAACATATCTAAGGCCTTACTATACTTAGTAAAGACGGAATCTAGTCCGAATGACTGGAGTCTGTCTTTTTTGTGTATTGAAAAATTGATGTAAGCATGCTAAGCTTATCCTCGTTGTCTAAAAACGACCGTGGTTCGAAAGCGTCAACCCACGATATAAAAACTAGGAGGAAATGAAAAAATGAAAACAAAGCAATGGGTATTAAACGCCATAATAGGAGCCCTTTACACAGGTATCACACTACTTATCGCTCCGTTTGGTTTTGGAGCGATTCAGTTCAGATTATCTGAAATGCTGAACCATCTGGCAGTCTTCAATAAAAAGTATGCTTATGGTGTAACAGCCGGAGTCGTCCTGACAAATCTGATTCTCTCTCCTTTTGGAGTATACGACTGGATTCTTGGAGTTGGTCATACGATTGTCTCATTTATTGTTTTCTTTATTGTAACGAAGAAAATCCAGTCACCGATTAAGAAGATGATGATCAATACCGTTATATTTTCGGTGTTCAGCTTCATGATCGCACTGATGCTCCTGCTAATTGGGGTAGAAGAAGTTTTCTGGTTAACTTACCTGACAGTATTTCTAGGACAGTTTGTCACTATGGGAGTTGGAATCCCAATCATCCTATCACTGGATAAGAAACTGAACTTCAACAAACGAATGGAAAATTAAACAGGTTTGGCGCAAAAAAACAGTGCATGTCCCTGGTGTTCTCTTTTATAAGAGGAACAATAGGAGCAGCACTGTTTTTCTAATTAATCTTAATCGTTATGAAGGTCTTCAACTTGTACAACCTTGAAGCCTTTTCTGTCAAGAACCTTCGAGATTTCATCAACAGTTTTTCGTGAGATGCCCGGTTCAAGGGTCATGATGGTTCTGCGGACCATGTTCTCTCTCTGGACATCAAGAGTAATACAGCTCATGATCGAACAGTAGCGGTTGATCAGCTTGGAGATGTTAGCGAGATCCCCTCTTTCACCAGGAGTAGCAATGGTAAGAACGTAGCTTCCCTGATCGATACTCCAAGATTGCTGAAGCAGGTCGATCAGCGTACTGTGAGTCAGAATGCCGTAAAAATTATTGTTTTCATCCAGCACAGTAATATATGGCAGGTCCTTGATCATAAAGAAGATTTTAAAGAACGACGAATTGATGTGTACATATTTGGTCGCATTCTTAAGTAAGTGGGTAACTGGAAGGTCCATGTCACCACCGTTTGCCTTGTGGCGGTAAATATGCATTTTATAGATGTTCCCGCGGAAAATACGGCCGCTTTTATCCAGCACAGGCACGCAGCGGAAGCCGGTTTCTTCTAATAGAGTGATCGCTTCCTGTAGTGTAGCTGATTCAGATATAGTCGTGACGCTATTTTTAGGGACTGATAGTTGTTTGATAAGCATAAATCAAAAGCTCCTTCTCATCTGATTTTTCGTGTTTTCACATTTTCATTATAACAGAATCAATCTTGGTTAAGTAGATAAATCAGTGTAAAATAGAGAAAATAAAAGAAAAGAGGAATTGACATTGCATAAACGGAATGAAATGATGGATCGTCCTGTGATCAATAACGACGTTAGAGAATTTCTTAGAAGGGACCAGAAGCAGTTAGAAGGTAAATTGTTGGAGATTGAAAAATGGGCGAATGAAAACCGTGTTCCGGTCATCCCTCACGAAACAGTCGCGTTCTTTAAATGGCTGCTTCCTTTGCTCAGCCCAAAAGATGTACTTGAAGTTGGAACAGCTATCGGGTTTTCTGCGGCGCTTATGCTGGAATCCATGCCTCGGGATGGACACGTGACAACAATTGAACGGAATCCGGACATGATTGCTAAAGCGGAAACTAACTTCAAGCTCCTGGGGCTAAAAGATAAAGTCACCCTATTAGAAGGTCAGGCCAATGAATGGCTGGAAAAAATAAAGTCTAATTCAAAAGATTTCATTTTCATGGATAGTGCTAAAGCAAAATACTACAGTTTCTTTCCCGAGTGTTATCGTATTTTGAAAATGGGTGGTGTATTAGCTGTTGACGATGTTCTCCAAGGTGGAACAATACTTAATGATGAAAAGGACATTCCGAAACGTACAAGAAAGATCCACAGAAAATTAAATGAGTTTCTTGATGTAGTTCTTGATCATCCGGCAATGGATGCGGTAATCCTGCCAGTAGGAGATGGACTGTTAATGATTACAAAAAGAGACGAAGCTGATTTTTCATTTATGAAAGAAGAATAAAGCTGGTCAAGTAAAGCTTTGTTTTAGCCCACTCGAAAAAGAATTAATAAATATCCGAAAACCTGTTGACGAAAGATGGAAAACCTGGTATAGTTATATTCGTTGTTGAATAACAGCAACCAAGGTTTTCCTTCGTGTCAGCATTGTGCGGCTCAAACGCACAAAAAACTTTTAAAAAAGTTGTTGACATCTGATTGAAAACAATGTAGTGTTATAAAAGTCAGCTCGAACGGAACAACACGAAATAAAGAGCTGAACGAGATAGATCTTTGAAAACTGAACAAAGTAGAAACAACCAAATGTGCAGGGGTCTTCGATTCTTTTGG
>NZ_BAAADA010000131.1:0-4296 GCF_039522005.1 Alkalibacterium indicireducens | reverse complement strand
TCCGATTGGTATAGTCAGTGGGCCTTCACCACCTTTAATTTTTAGTTTTCATAAAAAATTTGACAGTTCCAGGTTGTCTCTAATTAAAATAGGAAAGTTAACGTAAGCATTCAGTGAAAAGAAAATCACCCAATTAATATCCTTGAGTATATTCTAGAGCAAGTTATACTTGCTGTAAAACGATATGCATAACTTCAAGTAAATGCATAATTAAAGTTCCAAAAAAGTTATGTGAAAATAATATCAAAATGATATTTATACCATTGACTTATCACCTGATAACTGGAATAATAAGAACAAATCACCCCTTTAATTACAGTCCCGTGAGTCTGGAAAAGGTGAAAGTATAGAGTATGCCGTTCTATGCCCTCTTTATTGCCCGTGGAAGATGGGCATATTTTTTATATGGGTTATTGTGAAGTTTTTATTAAAAGTCTATTATAATAGTTTTTTGAGATACACCTTTAAGCAAGTCCTGTGAGACATGCAAGGTTGTAATGAGTTTGTGCGGATTTTTTTCTGTACGTGTCCTCTTTGCAGCTTAGCAGAGAGGTTTTTTTGTGCATTGAGATTGCTCAAGAAAACCTTCAGATATAAGTATAGTAATTATTAATTAATGGAGGAGATAGAAATATGAAATTAATCAATGCAGAATTGCGAGGACTAGAAGTCATAGCAGATAAAACGATTAAAATGGAAATCCTAATGGAAGGGGCATTGCTTGAAACCATTCGACCCGGCCAGTTCGTTTATATTCAGATTGGTTCTTCAAGCGAACATATGCTTCGCCGTCCAATTTCCATAGCTGACGTCGATAGTAAAAAAGGTTTACTCACACTTGTTTTCAAAGAGCTGGGAGAAGGAACACGTAAACTCAGCAACATGAGGGAAGGTGAGCCGCTTAATATGCTCATTCCCTGTGGAAACGGCTATAAAATTGATCAGATAGAAATGACAAATGCTCTCCTGATTGGAGGAGGAATTGGAGTCCCTCCACTTTATTATCTGGCAAAGGAACTTGTAAAGAAAGGCATTGGAGTTACCACAGTCATTGGCTTTCACAATGAAAAAGATGTCTTTTTTGAAGAAGAGTTTAAAAGACTTGGAAACTGTTATGTCACCACAAATGACGGCAGTTATGGACAGCGCGGTTTTGTTACAGACATTATTAAGAGTGAACAACCAGTGTTTGATTATTATTTCGCCTGCGGACCCAATCCGATGTTAAAAGCAATCGAATCGACTCTAAAAGATAAAAAAGGCTTTCTCTCACTGGAGGAGCGTATGGGATGTGGGGTTGGTGCCTGCTATGCGTGCGTCGTACCAACTCAAGATGAAAAAAGCAGTAAGAAAATTTGTCAAGATGGTCCAGTCTTCCATACAGGAGAGGTGAAAATATAATGTCTCTAGCAGTCAACTTACCGGGGTTACAATTGAAAAATCCAGTTATGCCGGCTTCCGGCTGCTTCAGTTTCGGACGTGAATACAGTCAGTTTTATGATTTAAGCGAACTGGGAGCCATTATGATTAAGGCCGCTACTGAAGAGAAGCGATTGGGTAATAGTACACCTCGCGTAGCGGAAACAAAATCAGGTATGCTGAACGCTATTGGGCTGCAGAATCCGGGAGTACGAAGTATTATTGAAACGGAATTGCCCTTCCTTGGGTCTTTTGATTTACCCGTCATAGCTAATATTGCCGGCAGTACAGTTGAGGAATATGAGAATGTTGCTGCAGCGTTTAGGCAAACGGATCTAATTCATGCGATTGAACTGAATATATCCTGTCCCAATGTAAAAGAGGGCGGTGTGCAGTTCGGTATGATTCCAGAAGTAGCCTATGAAGTGACCAAGCGTGTTAAAAAGCGGTCTGATGTCCCCGTTTACGTTAAATTATCTCCAAATGCTGCGGACATCGTCGCCGTAGCAAAAGCGGTAGAACGTGCAGGTGCCGATGGACTAACGATGATTAACACCTTGACGGGTATGAAAATTGATTTAAATAGTAGAAAACCGTTATTGAGCAATAAGGTTGGCGGGTTATCGGGACCGGCGATAAAACCTGTCGCTATTCGAATGATCTATGAGGTATATCAAGCTGTTAGTATTCCCATCATAGGGATGGGGGGCATTCTCACAACGGAAGATATTCTGGAATTTTTGATGGCCGGTGCGAGTGCCGTTGCTGTCGGGACGGCCAATTTTCAAAATCCGATGATATGCAAGGAATTGATTGATCAGTTACCCGCCACGCTGAGGAAGTATGGGTTTGACAGTGTCAACGATGCTATTGGTAGTGGGCATGATTAGGGCTTAATAACACAGAGAAAAAAATAATAGTTTCTGATCCACAGCGCTGCTGTCTAATTTAATGTAGTCAGTTTTCAGTTAGAAATAATCGTTCTCCAAGCTCTTTAATGTTAAAATAGAAAGAGTAGTGTAAAAAGAAGCAAAGGAGAATAACAGTGAAATTAATTACATGGAACATCGATTCATTGAATGCAACCTTAACGAGCGACTCCAATCGTGCAGTAATGTCCAGAGAGGTTATGAATACCATTATCGAACAGAATCCTGATATTATTGCCATCCAAGAAACAAAACTACCTAGAACGGGCCCTTCAAAAAAACATGATAAAATTTTGAGTACACTATTCCCGGACTATGAATACGTCTGGAGAGTGTCTGAAGAGCCGGCTAAAAAAAGCTATGCGGGAACGATGTTTTTGTATAAGAGCCATCTGAAGCCAGAAGTTTCCTATCCTGAAATCGGAGCACCGGATACAATGGATAAAGAAGGACGGATTATCACACTCGAATTTGATGAGGTATACGTGACTCAAGTCTATACGCCAAATTCAGGGTCAGGCCTGGTCAGACTAAAAGAGCGCCAAATCTGGGACGAAAAATATGCCGACTATTTATCATCTTTAGACGAGAAAAAAGCAGTAATCGCAACGGGTGACTACAACGTGGCACACAAAGAAATTGATTTGGCTCACCCTGAGAGAAATCACAAGTCAGCTGGGTTCACTGACGAAGAGCGTGAAGGATTTACACGCTTATTGAATAGAGGATTTACAGATACCTTCCGTCATCTGCATGGTGATGTAACTGGACGCTATTCATGGTGGAATCAGCGTGCTAAAACGAGTAAAATCAATAACTCCGGCTGGAGAATTGATTACTGGCTCGTAAGCAGTCGTCTGGCAGATAAAGTACAAACATCTGATATGATTGACTCAGGAGACCGCCAGGATCACACGCCTTTAATGCTTGAAATTAATCTGAGTATGTAAGAATAAGCTCCATCGAGCTACTAAAGTGTAAAAATTGAAAATCTCCCCTACCGACAACATAAAACTGTCAGTAGGGGAGATTTTTTTGCATTTTAATGAAAGTCAGTCAGCTTTTCCAAATCATCCAGATTGTTTTGATTCTTAACGTGAATTTTTAGAATCGCCTCTTTTGCTGCTTCAATTGCCTCACGTAGATTGGGATCGAACTGTGTGCCGAGATTAGTCAAAACCTGCTTGTATGCTTCGTTAAAGGAAAGACCTCTGCGATAAGCTCTGGTGGATGTCATGGCATCAAAAGCATCTGCTACAGCCAAAATACGCGCTTCTAGAGGGATTTCAAGACCTTGAGAACCTTTAGGGTACCCTTTGCCGTCCCAGCGTTCATGATGGTAAAGAACGCCACATTTTAAGCCTTCAAGTCCTTCTACTTTTTCAACCATCTGAGCCCCAATAGTAGTATGGCTTTTAACCACCTCAAACTCACTTTTAGTCAGTTTATCAGGTTTTGTTAAAATGCCATCGGATATGTGGATTTTTCCAATATCGTGCAGCAGCCCACTTAGTCTGATGTTTTTTAGCTTGTTTTCATCCTGATACTGTGGGAGTTGCTGAGCGATGGCCACAGCATACTGGCTGACCCGTTCACTGTGGCCAAACGTGTAAGCGTCTTTAGCTTCCATTGCCACAATAAAGCTTTGAACAACTTGTTCCAGTTTCAACTCCATCGCATGTATGACAGTATTAACCTGTTTTTCATACAGCATATTCAGTTTAATCAGTAGAAGATAGCTGAATGTCGCTACGATAAGATATAACAAGAGACGATTAGATAAGTCTATCGTATCTGTTTCATAATACGTCCCTACTGGAAAAAAGAAGCTCACAATAGTCAGACTGATAAAGCCAACAGTGGAGGAGATTAATAATAACTCAAGTTTCGCACCCCTAAGAACGACGTTCTATCCTTTTACCGTAAAGATCAGTTAGAATATTGAACT
>NZ_BAAADA010000130.1:0-11283 GCF_039522005.1 Alkalibacterium indicireducens | reverse complement strand
CCGATAGGTTGGTGTTCTCAGGAATCCCCCACTTCAAGGAGAGTTAGCGAGTAAGTGGGGGTAGTTCAATCGGCTATCTGCCAACTGCATTCGGAATGAATATCTTTATCGTCCTGCCGATCGGTTTTCTGGCCGTTATTGCTGTAGTCTTTCTGTTGGGTAAAAAAGTCGATACGATGCAACCTGAACACACTGACAAATAAAGCATAGTAAATACTGATAAAAAAAACATAAGAGCATGTTTTTCTGTATTCAGGTAAGTTACCTGTGACAGGAGAGACATGCTCTTTTATATTACTGATTTAGGAGCGGATCCAAGGTGACTAAATGATTTACCCACTGGAGTCTGACCTCAAGAATCAGTCAGGAGTCCGTCTGACCATAAAAGCCGTTTCAGTCGATTCCTTAAACCCATTTTTCTTGTAGAATGAGAAAGCCGGCACGGAATAATCAGTGACCAGAGTAATATAGTCGATTTCAAGAGTCTTAAGATGAACAGATAACTCTTTCATAAAAAAACTGCCCAGTCCTTGTTTCTGCTCGGATTCCTTGACAAAGAATTCCTTGATATAATACTCGCGGCCCTCCCACCAGTTTGTGACATAACCGAGTGCTCCTCCAATAACTGCATCTGACTCATCCACCAAGACGAAAGAGAGGGTATTGCCGTAATCGGTAAGGTCCTTCAGATAGCTATCCACCTGTGCGTCGTCTACCCATTTGTCATTCCAGGGTTCAGCTGAAAACACATCGACAAAGATTTGCCTCATTTCTTCATAATAAATACTGCTTAACTGTTTGACTTCCATAGTTGTCTCCTTCTGCGAATTCTCTAATATATAATAGAAAGTATAGCATGTCTCAAGTTGCTCCAGGGATAAAAAATAGAGTTAGTCAGGTATGGTTTAGAACTCGTTATATTTGCGAATTAGGATCAGTTGTTTTACCATTTACGTACATCAATGCATTATAAGACTGCAGACAATAAAGGAGAGAGTAGAAATGAAGATAGAGGTAGTCAAAGAAGATATTACAGAGATGAAAGTTGATGCAATCGTCAATGCGGCTAACAAATCTCTTTTAGGTGGAGGAGGAGTGGACGGGGCGATTCACCGGGCTGCAGGATCTAAGCTTAAAGAAGACTGCAGAAAACTGAATGGCGCTGATACAGGGGAAGCGAAAATTACAGAAGGCTTTGATCTGCCGGCCCGTTATGTGATCCATGCCGTTGGCCCGGTCTATAATGACGGATTCAGAGGAGAAGCTGAAGTCGTGCTATCAGAACAGTATGAGTCTGGCAGAACAGTATAAGCTGAAAACCATAGCTTTTCCTGCAATCAGTACAGGAATCTACGGGTACCCTAAGGAAGAAGCAGCCGAGATTGCGGTCGATACGATCAGATCTTGCGAAACAGACAGTTACTCAGTTGAAACAGTCTATCTGGTAGCTTACGATGACGAGACGTTTACCAGCCTGAACCAGGCAAAAAACAAGAGAGGATAGTGTCACAATGAAAAAATATATACGCTTTGGATTAATGATTCTTACTTCAACCCTCATCATGTATGGACTTATGTATCTTAACACATATGAACGCTCACATGTGTATTTCAGTGAGACACGTGTTTATATGGCAATTATGATGGGCGCAGTGATGGCGATTGTCATGATGCTGTTCATGTGGAAAATGTATAAGAATAAAAAATTGAACAGTATTATACTGACAGGTTCAGTTGTCGTTTTCGGACTCATGCTGTTTTTAGTACGTAGCCAGACGACTGTTAATGAAGTATCCTGGATGAGATCCATGATTCCACATCACTCCATTGCTATCCTGACCAGTGAGCGTGCGAATTTTGAAGATGAACGCGTTCAGCAGCTGGCAGATGAAATAATAGAGGACCAGGTAGAAGAAATCGCAGAGATGGAAGCATTGATCGAAGAACTTCAGAATGAAGAAGACGAGGACAGTCCCGAAGACGACTAGCTATAAAAAACAACTTCTATCTAAGTCTATGCTAATTAAGCAGACTTGAGATAGAAGTTGTTTGTGTATTTATTTACTGATCTGAAACAGGCTTGGATTCTTCAGGAATTTCTTCTGTTGAGTCTTTAGTCTTACCTAGGGCATAAGTCAGGGCATAACAGGCACCAGCGAGAGCCAAGGCTACAACCAATCTAAAGAATGCTCCTGATCCAGTCAGGTCATCTAATGCATTTGTATTAGCCACTACTGCAATAGGGGAGGCTAATACTAGTCCAAGAATTGAAGCATAAGTGAAGCCGGGCTGCGTCTTGAAGAAGTAGTCGATTACTTTACTGATCAGAATGATACCAGCTACCATACCTAATGCAAAAGTAATTAATAGGATAGTGACCGGGACAAGTGCTTCAAAGTTCCAGTTGACCAGCGCTTCTGTAAACCCGTTGATTGTATTGATAACAGCATAGTAGTAGCCAATGATCAGCATGAGCAAAGACCCGCTCACTCCAGGAATGACCATGGCTGCAGCCGATATGAGGCCGACGAAGAACAAAGCAATCAGCGAACCGATTCCGAGACTGACGCTCTGTACGCCGCCCCCGGCCACTTCAGCTACTCCCATCCAAGTAACAATCAGGAAGAAGATAATGAACAGAACAAAGTGAAGTGGACCAATTGTTTTCTTCTCAGCTTCAAGACTTTTGTAGAAAGATTTTCTTAAGATCGGAAGGCCACCTAAAATCAGCCCGACGAAGGCAAATGCCGTATATAAAGTGTAACTACTCAAAAGCCATTCGATGACGATAGAGAATCCGGCCACCCCGGTCAGTGCACCAATAACCAGTGGTACGATTATTTTTAAACTAGGCTTCAGTTCCTGTCTGAAATGAGTGACCGCATGAATCACATCGTCATAAATACCGAAGGATACAGCCATGGTTCCTCCAGAAACTCCAGGAATGATATTTGAAATCCCGATAAATAATCCTTTAATTGCCATCCATATGAATTGCATAATAATCTCCTTTACGTTAATTAACGGTCGATTGAAATTCTGTGTACGAGAATCATTTTACCATATATTTTTTAATTTGATAGTAGAAAAAAAGGCCTTATCCAGTCCAGCAATGTATATACGGATAAGGCCCTTATATAATTGTTCAGTTCAGCTTATCTATATATTTCTTGACCTGTCCGAGGAATCCCTGATCACAGGCAATCTGAAGTTCATCGCCAGGGAGAAGGACAGTATCACGGTGTGGCATGAATTCATTGTGGTGTCTCTTGATTCTTACACACTTAGCATTATAAGGAAGAGTAAGTTGACTCATCTGCATACCGTCCAAATAACTGTTTGGCTCGACAAAGACATCCATATAGATTAGTTTACCTTCAAAAACAGTGGGAAAGCGGTTGGTCTTATTATATAGAGTAATTTCGTCAACGGGTTCAAGACCTAGGATATCTGCAATAATATAGGCAGTAAGACAGACGACAGCAATTGGCATCATCTGTGTGATTGATCCCGTAATTTCTGTCAGAAGTACGATAGCTGTCAGAGGAGCTTTTGAAATAGCTGTGAAAAATCCACCCATTGCAAAGATAACAAAATTACGGATGAATTCATCTTCCATTCCCGTTCCTCTAAGAGCAAGATTTCCGAAGATGCCACCAAGTACTGCACCGATAGTCAGCATTGGAATAAGCATGCCGCCTGGAATACCCGATCCATAGGCGATCTGGAAGCCGATGAATTTGAATAACAGGATTGCAAGGAGAATCGTTGTGGACGTTCGAACAGAAGCAATATCAGTAATGATACCTGTTCCTCCACCAAGCATATCCTGCCAGAAAAAGCCGGTAGGAATAACCAGAATGAATGGAATAAAGCCGTATAGATAAACTGGAACAGGTAAACTGGCATAAATTTTCGGCATAATGAACAGCACCTTATGAAATACCCAGCCTGCAAGAGCAAGCAGAACGCCTAATAGCACAAGATAAAGATAATGTTCCAGAGGAAACTCCGCCATTCGGCCTAACGCAAGAGCCGGTTGTGACCCGAAAATATGGAAGGCCAGGAAATTCGCAGTAACGGAAGCGGAAAACACTGTGAGAATAAGTACGCCGGAAAACCTGTGGTGAACCTCTTCAAGGATGATGACCAGACCGGACAATGGCGCATTGAAGGCTGCGGAGAGACCGGCTGCCGCACCACTTGAAATAAGTATACTCTCCTGTGACTTGTTTCCTTTCAGAAAAGAGTTAATTCCTTGTCCAACGACCCCGCCGATCTGGATGGAAGGCCCCTCTCGACCGACAGGAATACCGAGCCCCAGGACTAGGGTACTTGCGGCAAATTTACGCCAGAGAATAGACACCCAGTTCAGTTTCAGCGTTCCAAGAAGCTGACCTTTGAGTTCAGCGACCCCATTCCCTTGAATATCCGGATCGTCTCTTCCCATCAATATAACGAGAAAGCCTATAAAAAGGACAAAAAGAGACCAGCCGATGATCCATAAAGGGTTGTTCCTTAAATAAGAATAAATAACCGGCATGAAGTTTAATGTAGTATAAATGGCCATTCTAAAAGCACTGACAACAGCACCTGCGACTGCGCCCACTAGAATCCCTTTCAGGACATAACTGATTCTAGACCAGTCGATAAATTTCAAGCGTTTCATTTGGAAACTCCTTTAAAGCTAGTTTAGTTTAATTTGTCCAGCTGTTTTTTGACTTCAGATACAAAGCCGCTGTCTGCTGTGAAAAACAGCTCGTCTCCTGACCAGAATACCGTATCTTGGTGCGGAATGAACTCGTTATTGTGTCTTCTGACCTTAACCAGTTTCGATCCGTAAGGAAGTCTTAAGTATCGGGCCATCATGCCATCCAGATCACTGTCCGGCTCAACGGATACTTCAAATTCAATGACTTCTCCTTCAAAGACTTTAGGAATCTGATGTATTTTCTTCTGAAGCAACTCTTCATAAACCGGATCAGAGCCAAGAAAGTCAGCGACAACATACGCTGTCAGACAGACAACCGCAAGAGGCATCAGATGCGTTACTGTCCCCGTCATTTCAGTGATCAGCATAACTGCAGTGAGCGGGACTTTGGTCACGGCAGTTAGAAGGCCGCCCATTGCATAGATGATGAAGCTTCTGATGAATATATCTTCGATTCCCGTAATCCATAAAGCACCGTTTCCGTAAATAGCTCCCAGTAATGCGCCCAGGCTGAGTACTGGGATGAAGATTCCCCCTGGCAGACCTGATCCATATGAGATGTGAGAATAAACGAAACGAAACAGGAAAATACCTACCAGCAGGTGTGTGCTTATGCGCCCGGAACTGATTAATAAGATAATACCTGTCCCTCCACCAAGCATTTCAGGAAGAAAGATTCCGATGGGTATAACTAGAATAAATGGAAGAAAGCCATATAGATAAGGTGGAATAGGAATTTTTTGATAAAGTTTAGGCATATACATCAGAACTTCTTGATAAGCCCACCCCATAACTGCTACAAATATCCCCATGATTACCAAGTGGGCATAATGCTCCAGAGGGAACTGAAGAAGTGACCCGAGATCCAGCGCAGGCTGCACACCGAAAATCGTATAGGCAACAAAGTTAGCTGTAATTGATGCAGAAAAAGCAGTCAGGAGAAGAACACTAGAAAATTTATGGTGCACTTCTTCCAGTATGAACATGATTCCTGATACCGGGGCATTGAAGGCAGCGGATAAGCCGGCACTTGCTCCAGCAGAAATAAGAATATTCTGTTGAGACTTGTTACCTTTAAGGTAGTGATTGACCCCTTGACCAACCGCTCCTCCGAGCTGAATGGAAGGGCCCTCTCGACCTAATGCAAGTCCTGAACCGATGGGACAGCACGCCTCCAACAAACTTACGCCAGAGGATAGACAGCCAGTTCAGCTTCAATACCCCGTGAAGCTGTCCTTCGATATCCTGGATCCCTGATCCTTTAATGTCCGGTTCGTCTCTGATCATCAATGCAATAATAAATGCTATAATGGCAATACCTAATATTAATGGTAGAATCCATACTGGATTATTTCCTGCAAAGGCATAAACATCACGCATGAATGTCAGCATCGTCTCGATGGATACGCGGAACAGACTGACGACGATTCCGACGAGTACGCCGACCAGCAGCCCTCTAGCTACGTAAGCTATTTTAGACCAGTCAAACAAATTTAATGTCTTCATTATTTATAAAACTCCTAAAAACCACTTTAGTATCTTTTACATAAGTACTAAGATAACGAATATACAAGTGAAAAGCAATACAATGATCCTAATTGACTGAGTATTCTAATATATGTTCAGATAACTGCATGTAATTAAGGCAATTATTGCACAAGGATCGAAAGCATGCTACGATTTAACGAGATACTACGAGGAGGAACTGAAATGATTCTAATGGGTGTTGAACTGACCATTCTGATTTACGATTCATACTCCTTGAAAGACAAGCGCAGCACGGTCAAAAGTGTCGTGCATCGCATTAGAAACAGGCATCATCTGACAACTGCAGAAGTTGACGAGTGGGACCTCCACAATAAGGCTGTGCTGGGCTTCGGCGTAGTCGGAAGCAACCGTCAGCTTTGTCGGCAGCAGATCGAAGCGGCTCTGAAAGATGTAGAAGAGCATTATGAAATTGAAATACTTCATGTCGAGTGGATCGAAGCTTAGCGACCACGGACCCGTCAAAACTAATTAAAAGGATGAACGCGATGACTGAACCGACAATCGATAGTTTGAAAGAGCATTCCGGAGACTACAGGATGATCAATCTGCTGATGGGCTATACTAAAAGCCAGATGATGCAGATAGCTAGCAGTCACGGTCTGACTCTACCCAAAAGCTGGAAGAAGATAAAAGTCGCTGAAGCGCTGATGCCGCATATTCTTCATCAGGCTCAGACACTTTATCAGGAAATTCTGGATGAAGTTTTATCCATCATTTCAGAAAGCAATCAGAACGTACTGCCTGTAAAAGACAGTGAAAGTCTGAAAAGTTTCGCACCACTTATAAAGAAAGGCTTCTTTTTTGCAGTGACGGTAGAAGACAGCTCTATCGTCATTATTCCGACTGAGCTGATAGACGCCATAAATGAAGGCAGGCCACAAGAGGATGTCTTTCAAGCCATCCCGTCCGATGCTCAGGGAGAAGAACCAGCTGATAAGTTGACTGAATTGAGAAATCAGTCTGCTGATGGAGAAGAGGAGACATCCGATCATTCTGAAAAAACATATGACCTGCTGCTGAAATGGAAAAAGCAGCTGACAGCGATATACGGCGGCTTTTCAAGCAGTCATCTTCATGAGGTCTGGAACAGGTACTATACGGATTCTCTGACTGAAGAAGAAATTACTGAGATACTTACTGACTAATTTATATTAGAAAAGAGGAAAGCGCATGATTAGAATACTGATCGATTCTGGCATCGACCAGAACAATTATATGAAAAAAACATATGACTATGACTTTCTGCCATTAAGCGTCATTATTAATGAAAAGGATTATCTGGACCAGGTGGAACTGTCTCTGGAAGATGTGCACGGCTATATGAAAGAAGGGATTCTTCCTAAAACGTCTCAGGTTTCTCCCAAGACTGTGATCGATACCCTTGATGCCTGCCGAGAGAGGGGAGAAGATGTCATTTACATTACTATCTACAGTCAGTTTTCCGGGACCTATCAGGTTGCACAGACAACTGTGGAAGCGTATTTGGAAAAATATCCTGATATGAACATCGCTGTGATCGATTCCAAGGGTGGCTCTGGCGGAGGGGCCCTGCTGGCTCTTCAGGCAATGGAAATGGCCAAGAAGAATGAAGATTTCGAAACCATCGTCAGCCAGACCATAGAAAATACAGAACACATCAAGTATCACTTTACCTTGAGTAATCTGAAATGGCTCGTCAAAGGTGGGCGTCTGCCGAAAGCAGCTGGATATGCCGGAGATGCATTGAATATCAAGCCTTATCTATCTGTAAACGAAACGGGCATTTACCTGAAGAAACTGGTCAGAGGTCAGGACCGAATATACAAGCGGATGATAAAAGATGTGAAAAAAGGGATAGACGGCTTTACCGATCAGCTGGTCACGATCAGTCACGTCAATGACATTGAAAGCGCAAAGCAACTCGAAAAAATGGTACAGGAAGAACTTCCGGATGTTACCACACAGATTTTTGATATCGGAGCGGTACTGGCTGCCCATTTAGGCATAGGCGGCGTTGGTGTATTTTACTTTGATCAGAAACCGTCGCAGTATATGTACATTGAAGAATAAGAAAGCTGCGGGAATCTCAGAATAACGACAGACAGGATCTGAATGAATAGAAAGCTGTTCTCCTCCAGAAGAGGGAAACAGCTTTTTTGTATGGAATTATCAGAAGAAGCTGTTAGGTGGAGTACAGTGCATATTATTTGTTCTTTATTAATACCTTGGCTATACTGAAAGTGTTCAATAAAAAAAGGAAAAGGAGTTTGATAATATGGATAATGTCGGAGATTCGTTTCAGCGAGGACTGAACACGTTCATCGATTTTCTTCCTCGTTTGTTAATGGGGTTACTACTTATTCTAGTAGCCTGGGTCGTCGCTACTCTAGTGAAGAAAGCAATCATTAAAGGGCTGAAGGCAACAGGTCTTGCATCAAAATTACAGGACTGGGGTGCAGCTAATAACGAGAACCAGGGACATTCGATGGTCAATGCCTTAGGTAAAGTAGGGTACTTCCTGGTATGGGTATTCTTCCTTCCAGGTATCTTTTACACATTCGGACTTGAAGCAATTGGTCAGCCGATTCAGAATATGCTTGATACGGCATTTGCATTCCTGCCTAATATCATCTCAGCTATTGTTATTCTCGTATTAGGTTTCTATGCAGCTAAATTCGTCAAGAATCTGGTTTATAATCTTGCAGTTGCTGCCAATCTTGACCGGTTCTTGAATAAACTCTCAGGTTCTGAGACGGCTACATCAGATGTTGAAGACAGCAAGGGAACGATTGCATCAGTATTGGCTAATATCGTATACTTCCTGATCTTAGTACCAATTATTCTGATTGCACTGGATGTTCTTGATATCGATACGATTGCTCAGCCGGTAAGTGATGTACTCAATACAATCCTTCAGGCTATACCAAATATTCTTGTAGCCGTTGTGCTGCTGGCTATTGGTATGGTGCTGGCTAAATTTGTTGGAGACATTGTGACCGACCTGCTTAGAGGAACAGGTTTCAACAAGTACTCTTCATATCTAAGAAAATCAGCGAATATGGATATCGACCTAGCTCATGCAGTTGGACAAGTCGTTGCTGTACTGATCGGTCTGTTCTTCCTGGTAGAAGCACTTAATGTTTTGAATCTTCAAATGTTGAACATTATCGTTGGCGCAGTAATTGCTTATCTGCCTAATGTACTGTTTGCAGCCATCATCATTGGACTGGCATTCGTTGGAGGACAATTGCTGGCTTCAGGAATCAAGAAAGCAACAGGCAGTCCCTTTGCAGGCGTTATGCTTAAATATATCCTGATCGTTTTTGCAGTATTCATGGCACTTGATCAGCTGAACTTTGCTTCAAGCATCGTGAACTTTGCATTCATGTTCATTATTGGTGGACTTGCAGTAGCCTTTGCCTTGGCATTTGGACTTGGTGGACGCGACTTTGCCAGAAAGCAGCTTGAACGTGCTGATAAAAAAATTGAAAAAGAAAGCAATAAATCAGGAGATCCATCAGTTGAACCAACAGTTGACTCAACTGACCAGTCATCACCAGACTTATAAGATTAACTAGACAATATAGGGCAGATGACTCAATTATGTCATGAAGCCGTAATTGAATAGTGGACACGACCATCGATAGTTCCTTATTGGAAAAACGGTGGTCGTGTTTTTTGTTATAAAATAACCATTTATCAAAAGTAAATAGACTGATCATGTCCTTAATAATGAATCAATCTGACAAAAGTGGAAGATACTTACGAAATTGGTTATACTGGAAGAGTAGCTTAAAAAATGAGGTGAACAACTATGAAAGTAGAATTAGTAGGCTGCATTGTAAAAAGAGGGCAGGGAGATACATGTCTGAAAATGGCAGCCAAAAAAGGAGTTAACGGTGGTACGGTCATCAGAGGGGAAGGAACAGTACAAGGCAGAGTATTGAACAAACTGGGTCTGGATAAAGTCCGAAAAGAAATAGCTGTATTTATCTCTGACGAATCGACAGCTCAGACAGCAATGATGCATATAGCTGACACTATGGGGATGACAAGAAAAAATAAAGGGATCTGCTTCAGACTCCCACTTGCAGGTGCAATGGGCCTTGTCAAACAACAGGCGGCTGATCAATCTGAACTAATCGATCCAGCTGACAGTCAAGGTTTTGACCAGGAATGGAATCAGATGGAAAATAAAGGAATAGATACGAAGGAGCCGGATAATATGTTTCAGGCGATTGTTGTAATTACAAAAGAAGGTCAATCTGAAATAGTGATGGAGGCAGCTCAGGCAGCAGGTGCCCAGGGCGGCACAGTGATTCAGGCACATGGCGCAGGAGGGTACGAGACAAAAAAAGTATTCAATATGGAAATTGAGCCTGAAAAAGATATGGTACTGATCATTTCATCCAGAGATCAGACCAAGGCTATTACTACAGAAGTCAATAAGGTTTTAGGACTGGAAAAACCAAACTCCGGTATTCTATTTGTAGCGGATCTAAGTGAAACGATAGGAGTTATTTAAATTAAAAAAAAGGGGAATAATCTGACATGCCTATACTAATTGAAAAAATGCTTGAAGTCACACGTTCAGTTACCCCTATCTTTCTCTTTGTTCTGATGATTCATTTTTTCCTTGTGCCGTTTTCTTCAAGTCTATTAATCGCCTTTTTTCTAGGCACTCTAGCTATCGTAATCGGCCTTAGTCTATTTCTGGTCGGTGTTGATATTGCTATAACGCCTATTGGAGAATACATAGGAAAAGGAGTAGCGAAATCCAACCGTATCTATGTCCTGGTTACTGTGGGTTTCCTGATCGGTTTTATAATATCGGCAGCTGAACCTAGTTTAACGGTACTAGGAAATCAGGTCAGTATTGTCACTAGTGGAACGATCGACAGTTTTCAGCTGATCCTGACCGTTTCGATAGGTATTGCAATTATGGTAGTCGTAGGGCTGTTGAGAATTGTATATAACTCAAGTTTCGCACCCCTAAGAACGACGTTCTATCCTTTTACCGTAAAGATCAGTTAGAATATTGAACT
>NZ_BAAADA010000129.1:0-8381 GCF_039522005.1 Alkalibacterium indicireducens | reverse complement strand
GTTTTCCACATGTGTATACCTCGGGCTTTTGTCACCGTTCAGGAAATCATAAAATTTTGGGTAAATTCAAACGTAAGAATATATTGACAGACTGCACCGGACAATGTTCTGACCTAATATGTTCTAAGATAAAATCCAGCAATCAATACTTTTCCAAATATAGTTTATAGTTTCTGAAGCGTCTTTTCATCTTCAGATTTGTTCTTGGCAAGATTAGAACGAACGACTCACTTAGTATACTACTAACTCAAATTCATTTATCGACAATCTGATCCACCTTTGTTAGTCGGTCTATCAACTAAAAAACACATTCTCCCGAACAGGTCTAATTCGTTTGACGAATCATGTCCGGAGAATGTGTTTTTTTATTATTTTATTATGAGGCGTTGACCTTCTGGATGTCCCCTTGTTCGACGTAGACCATCAGAATAGAGATGTCTGAAGGATTCACACCACTGATACGACTGGCTTGGGCAATCGTTTCAGGTTGAATTTTCGTCAGCTTTTCTTTAGCTTCAGTGGCGAGGCCATTGATCGCTGTGTAGTCAATGCCTTCTGGAATACGTTTGTTTTCCATTCGCTTAACTTTATCCGCTTTTCGGATCGCTTTATTGATATAGCCTTCGTACTTGATGAAAATTTCAACTTGTTCTTTGACGTGTTTCGGCAGTGCCTCTTCAGTCGGAGCAAAGCTGAGAATGTCATCATATTTAACATAAGGACGTTTCAGGAAGTCGTAGACCAGCATGCCGTCTTTGAGCTGTGGTTCACCTTTTTCTTCAAGGTGGTCTGCCACTTCGCTCGGTTTTACACGTATCGTTTTCAGACGAGCCAATTCATTTTCAGTCTGTTTTTTCTTCAGCATGAAGGCCTCGTAGCGTTCTTTGCTTAGCAGCCCGAGTTCGTATCCTTTTTCAGACAGTCGGAAATCAGCGTTGTCATGACGTAAAAGCAGACGGTATTCTGCGCGTGAAGTCAACAGACGATATGGCTCATTAGTTCCTTTAGTGACCAGATCATCGATCATAACTCCAATATAAGCTTCATTACGCTTAGGTACGTAGGCTTCTTCACCTTTTACCAGACGAGCTGCATTGATACCGGCAATCAGACCTTGTCCACCAGCTTCTTCGTATCCAGATGTTCCATTCATCTGGCCGGCAGTAAACAGGCCGCTGATGCGCTTAGTTTCAAGAGATGGACGCAATTGATATGGTTTGATGACATCGTACTCAATGGCATAACCGGTACGCATCATCTGAGCATTCTCTAGCCCTTCGACGGAACGCAGCACGGCCAGCTGCACATCTTCTGGAAGAGAAGAGGACAGACCTTGAACGTAAATTTCATCCGTGTTTGCGCCTTCCGGTTCCAGGAAAAGCTGATGGCGCGGCTTGTCACTGAAACGGACCACTTTGTCTTCAATGGACGGGCAGTAACGGGCGCCTACTCCTTCAACGATACCAGTGAACATTGGTGCGCGGTGAAGATTTTCTCGGATGATGTCATGAGACACGGTACTAGTATAAGTCAGCCAGCAAGAGACCTGTTCCTTAAGATAATCTTCGTCAGGTGTTTCAAAGCTGAAATGGTTCGGCTCAGCATCTCCAGGCTGTTCTTCTGTTACCGTGTAGTCGATCGATGACTTGTGGATACGCGGTGGCGTACCGGTTTTAAAACGGTCCAGTTCAAAGCCAAGCTCAAGCAGATTTTCAGATAGCTTGACGGAAGGCTGTGTGTTGTTCGGACCTGATGAGTATTTCAGTTCACCAATAATGATTTCCCCACGTGAAGACGTTCCGGCAGTGAGTACCACAGCATCCGAACGATAAATCGCTCCAGCATTGGTCTTCACACCTTTGATCACATCATTTTCGACAATCAGTTCATCGACGATCCCTTGCTTCAAGTCAAGGTTAGGTGTCCGTTCGATGGTTTTCTTCATTTCGTTAGAGTACAGATATTTATCGGATTGGGCTCTAAGTGCTCGGACGGCTGGACCTTTTGCAGTATTGAGCATACGCATCTGAATATAGGTCTTATCCGTGTTGCGTCCCATTTCGCCACCGAGGGCATCGATTTCTCTTACTACGATTCCTTTTGCCGGTCCACCGATTGATGGGTTACAAGGCATATGGGCAACCATATCCAGATTGATGGTGATCAGTAGAGTTCTGGCACCCATTCGAGCGGAGGCTAGCGCAGCTTCAGATCCTGCATGTCCAGCACCAACAACAACGACATCGTAGTGTCCTGCTTCGTAAGTTTGCATCGCATGATTCCTTTCTATTTATCAGTCTTTTTAAATTCATGTCAATTTAGTTAGTCGTTATTTTCCTAAACAGAACTGGCTGAAGAGCTGAGTGATCAGCTCGTCCTGTACGCTGTCTCCAGTGATTTCACCGAGCAGATCCCATGCACGCGTCATATCGATCTGTACCAGATCCACCGGCATCCCTGTTTCGATGCCTTCGATGACATCATCAAATGCTTCGATCGTATCATTCAAAAGAGCGATATGGCGGATATTCGATACATATGTCGCATCCTTCTCACCGGTGTTTCCGGCAAAGAAGAGATCCGCTATCTTGCCTTCCAGCTCGGTCAGTCCTGCCTGCGTCACTATGGACGTGTAGACGATATTGGACGGATCGACCAGCGTTTTCAGCTCATTCAGATCCAGCTTATTCTCAAGATCCATTTTATTTAAAATAATGATCCGGTGGTGCCCTTCAGTGGCTTCAAGCAGCAGCTTGTCTTCTGGCGTCAGTGGTTCGTTTTGGTTGAACACCAGCAAAACGAGATCCGCATCGCTCAATGCTTTACGGCTTCGCTCCACACCGATGCGCTCAACAATATCTTCTGTTTCGCGAATACCGGCTGTATCAATCAATCGTAGTGGTACGCCTTTAACACTGACATATTCTTCTATGACGTCTCGCGTCGTTCCGGCGATTTCAGTAACAATTGCCTTCTCTTCTTTAAGCAGGACATTCAACAGACTTGATTTCCCGACGTTAGGTCGCCCGATGATTGCGGTAGCCAGACCTTCTCTCAATATCTTTCCCTGACTCGCTGTTTCCAGTAGAGATTCGACCTGCGCTTTGACCTGTGCTGCTTTCTCGACCAGCAGCTTGGAGGTCATTTCTTCTACATCATCGTATTCAGGATAGTCGATATTGACTTCCACCTGAGCTAATGTATTAAGAATTTCCTGCCTCAAGTTTCTGATCAGCCGGGACAGGTTTCCGTCCAGTTGAGTGACGGCCATATGCATAGCCTTGTCAGTCTTGGCACGGATGACATCCATCACGGCTTCAGCCTGTGAGAGGTCGATCCGGCCATTCAAGAAGGCCCGTTTAGTGAATTCTCCCGGCTCTGCCAGACGCGCCCCGTTGCTCAATACGGTTTCCAGAACTTTATTGACGGAGACGATACCCCCATGCGTATTTATTTCAACAACATCTTCTCTTGTATAGGTCTTGGGTGCCCGCATGATCGACACCATAACTTCATCGATTGGTTCAGCTGTTTTAGGATTGACGACTCGGCCGTAATGAATCGTATGCGACGCCTGTTCCTTCAGATTCTTGCTGCCAAGCTGATAGATCCTGTCTGCAATCTCCAGCGCTTCATCTCCACTGATTCGGACGATCCCAATCCCGCCTTCTCCAGGTGGGGTAGAAATTGCCGCAATCGTATCAAATTCTATAGCCATACTATCTATCCTTCCCCTTATTTATTCACAAAAAAAAGCGCCTGATCCACTCCAATTCAGCATAGACTGCTACTCTGAGCGGAAAAGCACTTTCACTGCTTAACCTTGATTCGTTCTTTTAATTATTTCGACATCTTAAATCATATAAGGTATGATGCCGTTTGTCAACTTTTATACTTATTTTTTATTAGTATTTGTGACGTTTTTTTTACATAGCAGCTATTCATTTCATACTCTGACTTCATCATCTTCTTCAATACAGAAAAAACGCCTGACATCGACAACTCGATCGTTGTTCCGTCAGGCGTAAAGTATTTATTTAGTGTCTCAGATTATACGATGACCAGATACAGCAATGCTGCTGCTACTGCGCCGAGCATTGGTGCAACAATTGGCACCCAGGCATATTCCCACTTAGAGTCACCTTTGTTTGCCAGTGGGAGAATCTGGTGCGCAATTCTAGGGCCCAGATCACGTGCCGGGTTGATCGCATATCCGGTCGAGCCACCTAATGATAGTCCAATTGACAGAATCAGCACCCCAACGACTAGTGGGTTCAGTCCTTCTGTAAAGACATTTTGACCGAAAGCCAGTAAAGCGAACACTAAAACAAATGTGCCAATAGCCTCAGACATTACATTAGATATGTTGTCTCGGATTTCTGCGCCAGTCGCAAACGTTCCCAAAATTGCACCCGGATCTGTTGTTTCTTTATAGTGAGCCAGATATGTCAACCATACTAGCACTGATCCCAAAATTGCACCAGCTACCTGAGCCAGAATAAAAGGAATGACCATTCCCCATGCCAAGTCTCCAGTTATTGCAAATCCAAGTGTCACGGCAGGATTTAAATGAGCGGGACCCATAAAACCGGCGATGTATACCGCCAGTGTTACAGCAGCCCCCCACCCCATCGTGATGGCTACCCATCCAGCGCCTTCTGCTTTACTTTTTTTCAAGCTAACAGCCGCTACAACTCCATTACCAAGTAGAATCAGAAACATTGTTCCTAAAAATTCACTGAAAAGTGTTAATGTTTGCCCTGTCATTTAATCCACGTCTCCCTTTAATGTTTTCAAATCAGATTCAGCAACTGCTTTTTCAAGCTCTTCCGTGTACTGTTGTCTTACTTCATCGGACCAGTCATTATAGCGAGCCATCTCAGAAATGACAGGTTCGATTATGCTGTCTAAGGTGTCACGCATAAACAGCATGTGATTTGTTCGACGGATCAGGAAATCGCTCGGGGTCAGCGCCATTTCTTCACGCATGGCGTAATGCAGACTGAGCGTATCTGCGAGAGTAAGTCCCTCTACCTGATCAACTTCTTCAAGTAAATCATAGACCGCCGGAGTGTTTGATCCATACAGATTAGCCAAGTATCTTGCTTCAGATTCAGTTAATCCTTTTTCAACACCAGACTGAGCCAGAGCTTCTGTCTCCTCGTCGACTTTAGCTGGATCGATGTCTCCACCAGAAACTGGATAATGAGCCGAATCGATCAGTTCGTAAGTCAGATTGAAGTCTCTTTCCAGCACATCGATTGTTGCTTTAACCGCTCCAAGGGCCATTTTACGGTAATCCGTAATTTTCCCGCCGGCTACGGTAATCAGTCCATCTTCATCGATCTCAAGCGAACTGCCGCGTGAAAGGGTGGAAGGATTCGTGTCTGATTCCGCATTGGCTGTTTTAATATTTTTCAGTACATCCGCGACTTCATATCGTTCAACGCTTCCCTGCTGATACTTCTCCACGATGGACAGTACATCATCAAGACTTTCGTCCGTAATGAGCTGATTGTTCTGCCCGTTATAGTCAGACCCGCCATTTGCCGCAATCAATGGACGCAAGCCGGCCCAGCTGGACTCGATATCGTTCAACGTAATATCTGCTGACGGGTACCTTGTATTGATGATGTCCAGCAGGTAATCAACGTCTTCCTGCTCCACCGTAGGATTTGAAAGGTCACCTTTATAGTCAGTATCAGTCGTCCCGAAATACGTTTTTTCCTCACGAGGAATCACGAAGACCATTCTTCCGTCCTGTTTTCCTGTATCGAAATACGTCGGCTGGGGAACGAATAGTTTCTTATTGTCTACGACCAGATGAACCCCTTTTGTCGGACGCATCTGAGGCGCCGTATCGATCTTGTCGTCCATCTGACGAATCGTGTCCGACCACGGTCCGGTCGTATTCATGACAACACGGGCATTGATTCTGATCGTTTCACCCGTCAATAAGTCTTCCACTTCTGCTCCAGAAGCTCGTCCGTTGTCATCATGTAAGATTCCAACTACTTTCATGCGACTGACCATGTGTCCGCCGTCTTCAGCTGCCCGCTTGATATTCTCTATTACTAGGCGAGCATCATTGTTCCGGTAATCCAGATAGACCCCGGCACCTAAAAGTCCTTCACTGTTCAGCTGCGGTTCGCGTTCCAGAACTTCTTCTTTTGTCAGTGTATAGTTCGCAAAATCAGTTCCAGTCACACCAGCCAGCTGGTCATACAAATCCATGGCAACTTTAAGAGAGAACATGGAGAACGTTGAATCCGGCTCATCATAAACGGGTAAGATCATCGGGTCCGCTTTTGGAATATGAGGAGCGATGCCCTGAACCACGGCCCGTTCCTGAACCGTGTCAGCTACGACTTCCACATCAAAGTTCTTCAAATAACGCAGACCGCCGTGAACGAGTTTAGTTGAGCGCGAAGACGTCCCTTCTGCAAAATCCTGCATCTCGACCAGGCCTGTTTTCAGACCCGAAGCACTGGCCTGCAAAGCAGACCCAGCACCCGTGATCCCGCCACCAATGATCAGTACATCCAATGTTTCTTCTTTTAATACGTTTATATCTTGTTTTCTTCTTTCAAGAGAGAAAACCATACTCTTTTCCTCCTACGCTAGTCCTACTCTTCAGGCTTGAAGACTTGTGTCGCTTTAACTGCCAGTTTCCAGTTCTTGTAAAGCTTCTGACGTTCTTCTTCAGGCATCTGCGGTTCGAACATGCCACCTTCTTCGTACATACTCTTTATTTCATCCATGCTTTCCCAGTAACCGACAGCCAGACCCGCAAGATAAGCAGCTCCAAGTGCAGTCGTTTCCAGATTATGCGCCCGCTGCACTTTAGTTCCAAGGATATCTGCCTGGAACTGCAGCAGCCAGTCGTTATTAGCTGCTCCACCGTCCACTTTAAGGAGAGGAATGTCGATTCCCGCGTCTTTATTCATCGTGTCAATAACATCACGAGCCTGATAAGCAATAGACTGCAGCGTCGCTTTTACGAAATCTTCTCTAGTCGTCCCTCGTGTCAAGCCGAAAACAGATCCTCGAGCATCTGAATCCCAATAGGGTGCACCCAGACCTGTAAAGGCTGGAACAACGAAGACTTCATTATCATTTTTAGATTTCTTAGCTAATGCTTCCGAATCAGACGAATTCTCGATCATTTTCAGTCCGTCACGCAGCCACTGAACAGATGAACCAGCTACAAAGATACTTCCTTCCAGAGCATAATAGATCTTGCCATTGATACCGTACCCTATCGTAGTCAGCAGGTTATTTTCTGACAACTGTGGTTCTTCACCTGTGTTCATGACGATGAATGAACCTGTGCCATATGTGTTTTTGACCATGCCCGGCTCAAAGGCCATCTGACCAAATAATGCTGCCTGCTGGTCTCCCGCCATCCCTGAAATAGGTGTGTTAGCTCCATAGAAGTGATAGTTCGCTGTGTTTCCGTAGATTTCCGAGTTTGATCTAACTTCGGGCATCATGGCACGTGGAATATTCAATAAGTCCAGAATTTCCTGATCCCATTCCAGTTTGTGAATGTTATACAGCATCGTGCGGCTGGCGTTTGAATAATCTGTTACGAACGATTCTCCCCCGGTCAGTTTCCATACCAGCCAAGTGTCGACTGTTCCAAACAGTAATTCGCCATTTTCAGCTCGTTCCTGAGCTCCTTCAACATGGTCAAGAATCCAGCGAATCTTCGTCGCTGAGAAGTAAGAGTCAATGATCAGACCCGTTTTTTCGTGAATCATTTCTGAATGCCCGGCCTCGTAAAGTTTTGCAGCGATAGGCGCTGACTGACGAGACTGCCAGACAACTGCGTTATAAATCGGCCGTCCTGTCTCTTTGTCCCAGACGATTGTTGTTTCACGCTGGTTAGTAATCCCGATTCCTGCGATTTCCTGAGGTTTGACACCGGATTCAATAAATGCGCCGGCAATGACAGACTGGACTGAATTCCAGATTTCATTAGGATTATGTTCTACCCAACCGCTTTCAGGAAAAATTTGAGTAATTTCTTTTTGAGAACTTCCGATCGTGTTTAACTGTTTATCATAAATAATTGCTCGTGAACTCGTTGTTCCTTGATCTATGGACATAATGTACTGATTATCTGACATTGGTTTATTCCTCCTATTTTATCATCGGTTTTTAGTAACCGTTTTCTTTACGTTTTTATTGTAACCGTTTTTCTTCAGTTAAAAATGTCAGCTTTTTTTGAATTTTCGAATTTTTTGAAAGTTTTTCGGTGAGAGCACTATAACACAAGCAGTATTAACCCTATTCATATCTTAATATCTCAAGTTTTGCAGTTAAAAAATAGCCTTTGACCCTTGGTGTCATTGACTTGGTACCGATTATTATGCCGC
>NZ_BAAADA010000128.1:0-6713 GCF_039522005.1 Alkalibacterium indicireducens | reverse complement strand
TAAAATACTACAGTTTGTCTAACACACTCCAACCGTAGGGACTACGGGGGTAGCCTGGTAAATAAAAGCAAACGCTGATACTCTATTAAACAAGTGTGTCAAGTCTACTTTGTTCCCAGGAATCTCCCACTTCTAAGCGTGAGCGAAAGTGGGGGTAGTTCAATTGCTCTCTACTCATCCATTTACTGTCGAGTAAAAGCTGTCTAACGCTGACTCCGGAACAGGGGCTTTACCATGTCAATCTTACACACGAGGGATCGGAGAGTGAGTTTTTTCGATACAATCGTTGACCGGATCGAACCGGTCGCTTGTCACAGCTTGTCATCAATAATGGTTTCTAAAAGGATCTCCCAGAAGAGTTGTGGGACGGCGATGAAGTGACTAGGTCACTGCGAGAAGCCGGGAAGAAACTCGATGGTCTTAATCTCCTCCCTGCACCTTTTCCACTTGAAGAGGTTCTGACCGAGAGAGACATCCGTTTCCTTATATTTATCTAATCGTCTGTTGGGAAAAGATGTATCGAAAACACGTCAGTTTTATAATGAGTGTCCTTTGAAAGTCTGAAGGGAACTCTTTATTTTTAATGCATATTAAGTCAATTGACTTTATATCCAAAGCCGAGTATGCTAGTTGAAGACTCATTTTTCAGTCGGAGGATAATTATGCAGAATAATTTTAAATTGTTTTTTAAATACGTCAGTTTGAACATGCTCGGTATGCTGGGCATCTCTTTTTATATACTGGCAGATACCTTGTTCATCGCTCAGGCATTGGGGCCAACAGGAATCGCGGCACTGAACTTGAGTATTCCAGCGTTTGGAATCATTCACGGATTTGGACTGATGCTGGGCTTAGGGGGAGCGACAAGGTACAAGATTCTTTTATCGCAGAATAAACTGGCCGAGTCCAACCGAGTCTACTCGCAGACATTCCTGTTTGCAGTGGGCATGGGAATTCTATTTATGATGATCGGCCTGTTCGGGGCCTCCCCGATGGCACGTGCTCTAGGGGCGGATGCCGAAACATTTGAAATGACAGCCGTCTATATAAGGACAATCCTGACATTCGCCCCGTTTTTTGTACTAAATAATATGCTGCTGGCCTTTGTCAGAAATGACGGGGATCCCTCTCTAGCTATGTATGGGATGGTCATCGGAAGTGTCCTTAATGTCGTACTCGATTATATCTTCATATTTCCGATGCAGCTTGGTATGTTTGGGGCATCACTGGCAACAAGCATATCGGCTATTGTCAGTCTGATCATCCTGTCCATTCACTTCTTCAAGCCGGGTAATCAACTGAAGTTCACTTTCCAGAAAATTGAAGGGTGGATCATTAAAGATGTGACCTACTTGGGTGCAGCGGCCTTTATTAATGAACTGTCTGCTGCTGTCGTCATGTTCTCCTTCAATACAATTATTTTCAACCTGGAAGGGAATAATGGTCTGGCGGCATATGGTATTATTGCCAATATTTCGTTCGTAGTCCTGTCCTTATTCGCCGGTATCGCTCAAGGAACCCAGCCGCTGTTAAGTGAGAGCTACGGTCAGAAAGACCTGAAAGGGATGAAGCATGTTCTCGTTTTATCCTTTCTGACGGCGCTGGTCTTGAGTTTAAGCGTGTACGTAGGAACAGCGGCCTTTACTGAAGAAATCATATCAGTTTTCAATAGTGAAAACAGTGCACATATTGCCCGAATGGCGACAAGTGGTCTGCTGATTTATTTTATCGGCTTTGTGTTCGCAGGAATGAATACAATTCTGACCAGTTACTTCGGTGCTACAGATCAGCCTAACAGAGCACTGCTCTTTTCGCTATTAAGAGGTGGTCTACTAATTATTCCATTAGCTATCGTGTTGAGTTATTTCTTCGGCATGAACGGCGTCTGGTCATCCTATGTCCTGACCGAAGCCCTGATCGTCATGGTCATCGCCTTCATTATTAATCCGAACAAGCGGTTGAAGAGAAGGTAAGAAAAACTTCACGTGCCGTTCATCCTCGGTAATATTAAAGACAGCAAAGAAACATATACTTTTCTACTAAATAAGGTACTTCTGTTAGCCAATCATTCCTGACAGAAGTATCTTTTTATATTATAAAATTTACACTTATCTACATACAAAATTATTGGTACAATATAAGCCAAAGGCAAGAATTTACTGCAATCTATCTATAAAAACATGTATTGCAAGAAAAAAAGCTGTGCTATAATGCTGTAAAAATAAAGCGTTTACAGTGCGGAAAGTAGGATGACTGATGTTTGAGAAACCTGAAAAAGGAGTCTGGAGCAGGAAAACTTCTGATAAATGGCAAGATGGCTATTTCGTTGGGAATGGTGAAACGGGAGGTATATTATACGGAGGTAGTACACAGTTTAACATAGTTGTAAATCATCATTCACTGTATTTAAAATCTGATCAGATGGATAGTATACCGGATATTTCTAATTGTCTTAACGACTTAAGACGTACAATAAAAGAACAGGGATATCAAAAAGGTATTGAGTTTTTTGAAAAAGAAGCAATTGACAAGGGGTATGACGGGCTGACAATGAGTGACCTTTTCCATCCAGGAGGCGAGATCGTATTCTCCATCACCCCTTCAGTCGCCAATCCTACATCAAGATACATAAGATCACTTGATTACGAGACGGGTATAATCTGTGAAGCCTTTTCGACTGAAAATGGTCAGGAATTCAGTAAAAAAATGTTTGCATCAAAAAAAGAGAACGCTTTATATCTTGAACTGAAGAGTGACGATATGTTTTCGATGGAATTTTCATTAAAAGAATTTGACCACTCCTTGCTTTCCCAGAGAAGTCAGCTGACAGCTAAAAGTAAGCTTGAAGCAGTGTATACTTATTTTAATGACAGTTATTACAAAGTATTCATAGAGTGGGATACAGATGGTGAGTTCACTGCAGAAGACAATACCTTCTCACTCAAGAAAGCAACTAGATTAAGAATGAAAGTGGCTGTCAATTCCGATCAAGCTGCAGCCATCGGTACATTTGAGGATATTGAAAAAGAACATATTGATTTCCATCGCAATCAGTACAATCAAGTGTCTCTGAGTTTATGCAAAGACACTGACAGAAATAAAAGTTACGAAGACTTAGTGGAACTGCTTGAATCAGAAGAGAGCATTCCTGTTAGTCTGTATGAAAAACTGTACGATGCAAGTCGTTATTTCATTCAGTCCATGTCAGGACCGGCACTTCCAAACCTGCAGGGAATATGGAGTGGAGACTTTAATCCACCATGGAGCGGTGATTTTACTTTTGACACGAATGTACAGTTAGCTATTGCATCTCTGGCAAGTCTGGGCTTGTTTGAAAACTTTTCCTGCTTATTCAATACCGTAAAAGCATATGAAGAAGATTTCAGAAAAAATGCGCAATGCTATTATAGCTGCAGAGGGTTTTTAGTACCTGTACATGCCAGTACGCGTGCCTTACATGTTCACTGGAATAAAGAATGGCCGCTTATCTTCTGGACAGCTGGTGCAGGATGGTTAGCTCATTTCTACAATGAATACTATGACTATACACAAGACATAGATTTTCTGAAAAAAGTTGCCTTGCCTTTTTATGAAGAGACTCTACTGTTTTATGAAGATTTTATTGAATATGAGGATGATACAGCTGTATTCAGACCCAGCTATTCAGCAGAAAACGGAATGGGTAATAATTCTACAATGGATGTAGCTGTTGTAAAAGCAACGCTCAGCTATATAAAGAATGCTTATAAGGATTTAGGAATGGATGTTCCGGATAAATATGACAGGATAGAAAACAGGCTTCCGGCATACATGATCGATGAAGAAGGTGTGCTGAAGGAGTGGATAGACGAATCAGCTGAAGAAAATCCCAACCATCGACATTTTTCAAACTTGTATCCAGTTTTTCAGACAAAAGAGATTACTGCGGATCAGCCGGGCTTATGGAAAGCTGCACATAAAGCATTTGATAAGCGACTTGAAGCGTGGTTGTTGAGAGATGATGGAGATACCTCGTCTTCACATGGGAGAATGCATGCAGCGATGTGTGCAATCGCAATGGAACGATCAGAAGACCTGGAAAAAGCACTAGGAGCACTTGTCATGAATCAGTCTTTTTTCCGTCATTAGCTACAAGCCACTATAATCATCAGACTGTCTTTAATGTGGATGCCAACGGGTCTTTTCCTAAAGTCATACACGATGCCTTAATTTATTCAGAAGAACCGGGTGTAATAACTTTGTTTAAAGCTATCCCCTCTTGGCTGAAAAAAGGTACACTTAAAGGCATTAGATTGCCGAATACCATCAAAGTCGAGAGTTTTACATGGGACATACCCAATCATACATTTGAATTAGAACTGACCTCTAAACGTTCGAATACTCTGACTATTCAATTACCAGACGTATTTAAACCGATAGAAGAAGACACACCATCTTTTATAGAAGTAAATTTGAAAGCAAATGAGCCTGTTAGAATTCCCAGCAAACAATGAGGCAGTAGGAGCTGAACAGAGTGAAGAAAAAATTAAAAAATAAGCCTTATCCTGAATAATTCATACCTCTAATTTCAGAGGCTGTTTTTAAATATTGTTATATTTTCTTTATCGTTTTCCATTTTCTATCCTAATTATTTAATTTTTTTCGGTCTATTTAATTATTTTGAGACTTTTTACTTTTCAAACTCAAATTTTGGGCGCACTTCTCCCTAGGCCATTTAAATTCTTTTTAATAAACCAGGTTCTTTAAATGTGTTGCCGAATCCTTTGGATTTTCCTGAATACGGCATAAAACTCTCGTTGGTGAACATGAGAAATCGATAGTTTTAAATACATTTGTCTTGCAGTGCTGACTAGTTTTCCAGCCACTTTGAATAGATGGAAACGGATTGTGTCCACTTGGAGTCCTTTCGATTTTGGCTCAAAACACAAGGTGCGTAAGAAGTTAACCAGATTGTACGCCAACAGGCTAATCATCATGCGGGCCTCGTTTTCAATGAATCTGGGACTATCTGTTTTATCAAAGAAGAAGCTGTTCTTGGCTTCTTTAATGTAGTTTTCCATGGTACCGCGTTTATTGTAGGTTTCAAACACTCTTTTAGCTGAGATGTTTTCTGAGAAATTCGTGACAATAAAGGAATGCTTAAAAAGGAGTTCGCCTACTTCTCGAGTTGAACGAATACACACTCGACGCGGTTTGAACCATGAAGCTGCTTGGTAGGAAACCGAATGATAATAGACTTCTTTTTCATCCCAAGGATGATGGTTATCATAGAACACAAACTCTTCCGCTAAACGATATAAATTCCTATTGGCCTTTAGCCGAATGACATACTGATTTTCGTATAAGTCGCATAAATCATAAACATCCGGTGTCGCGAAACCACTGTCTCCACGAACGAGAATATCAGTGGTTGGAATCGTTTGGTTATAATGTTCCAATAACGGTTCAAGAAATTCTTTGACCCCGTTGGAAGTGTATTGATTTCCTGATCGAAGCTTGGCTTTTAAAAAGTCGCCAGTCAAGCCGTCAAATGCCACTAAAGGATGGTAGCAATTCGTTCCATAATGGGCGTTGTAAGCAGTTTGTTCTTGATGACCAAAGGTATCCGAATGGGTAGAATCTAAATCAATAATCATATTTGTATCGTTGCGAACCAGACGGGCTTTGTCAATTAACGCTTGATTGAATACTTGAAGCGTCTTAATTGTCTCACCTTCTACACGATCATATAATCGAGAAATGGATGATTGAGAAGCCAACGGCTCATCAATTGATAACGTCTGTAATACCGGATCATGCTGTAAAATATTTGCAGCAGAATCAGTATTATAACCACCTATAAATTGTAGAATTATCTGTTTCAAAATCTTATGATTCGTATGCGTCCAATATTTACGACTGTCATTAAATGTAACAATGTCTTCAGAGAGCTGAGTAAATTTAAAAGCATCCATTAACTCATCGATTAGTACTAAGCCAGAATCACTTGATAAACGACCACCATCATGAGAAACGATTAAGTTATTGTTGAATTTCACGGCATTTTCTTGTAAAGTAACCACTGAGAGAACCCCTTTCTATGGTTGTTTGTAGTGAAGTAACCATATCAGAAAGTGGTTCTTTTTTCATCACCTAATGGGTGATGAAGTAATTTAAAATAAAGTTGTTCAAATCAACGATTAAGAGCATTTTTAGAAAAACTATGAATTATTCAGGACTGTAACTGATAATTAAGTTATTTAAGAATCGAAAAGAGTAGTTACTGATGGACTCTATTTAAAGATTTTATAATGATGTGCTACTAGTTGTATTAGAGGAAAGGCCAACAAATGCGATTAGTTTGCTTAAAGCTATAAATAAAAGGCCAATAATTGTAGATGCTTTAGAGCAAGGTGGTAACTGTAAATACTAAATACAATTTACCTTTGAAACATTGCAGATGAAAATCTAGAAGAAATGTATGAAAAAGCTACTTGGCCAGTCTGTGGCCCACCACCTAGGTTAACTGCCGCCAAACAATTAATGAAGTAAAACGGTGTATCCTTAGAACAAAAAATCATCGAAGAGTTTGCTTTTCTAATTTAAGTCGTATATTAAAGACAATAAAAATCCCTCCAAAAGTTAGAGTAAATGACTAACTTTTGGTAGTGTAAAAAGTTTTATGAAAAACACAAGAAAAATAAGAGAGAAATGATTTCTCACTATCATTAGTG
>NZ_BAAADA010000127.1:0-604 GCF_039522005.1 Alkalibacterium indicireducens | reverse complement strand
GGAATAGATTGATAAACCTTATCAAAGCGGGATAAATGCCTGTTCTGACAAGGTACTATGAATTATTCAGGTTAATATTTGTATAGTTTTAACACATCATTTCGAAATTTGTTCACAATTAATCAAAGTACATAAATTTGAACATTTCATCATCAGAGGCGCATTGCTGGATTTGTTGACATTAAGAATTTACGATTTTGAATTCTCTAATTTATATTTCTAAAGTGTATCCAGTTTCACTAGTGTTGCATAAAACTTAGAATAAATAGGTTTTATAGGTTGTTACTTTTATCACAAGTAGTTTTCGTTAAAATTTCCAAAAAAGTCAATTGCTGGCGCAAGGGATGACTTTTTCCAGAAATTTTTAGGGTTATTCAGTTGTGGATTAGTCTTTTTGTACTCTCTTTCACTTAACCAGGTGCGAACGATTCTTTGAAATACGCAAATGGTTCATACTGTAACGCTCTGATTTGTCTCAAAATAGTGAAGAGGGTTGATTTCAACCTTAATTCTAGTTTCATCAGTAACGTCAATAACTCAAGTTTTGCAGTTAAAAAATAGCCTTTGACCCTTGGTGTCATTGACTTGGTACCGATTATTATGC
>NZ_BAAADA010000126.1:0-28418 GCF_039522005.1 Alkalibacterium indicireducens | reverse complement strand
ATCAAGTGATAGTGATTAACGTTTGAGGTGATAGGCTTTCTAGCGGGTAAAACTTTATACTTTCCTATTCTACAATGAAAAATCGTCCTTTGGGATCCAGTTTCCCGTCATTGTAGCGCAGTCGATCATCCTTATTGGGCTGACAGATAAATGTCCGCTCTCCTGTTTCCGGATCGATACGGTAGATCCCGCTTTTTTCAGCAGACAAGAGCTTGCCTTCATTATCAAGAACCGCTGCTCCGACGGGGCCATCAGTTAAGTAAGTAGTCAATTCGGTTGTTTCCGGATTGAAACGATAGATGATTCCATCTGATATGGAAATAAAATACAGCTGCTGGTTCGATTCATCCCATACGGGCCCTTCAAGCAGTGCACTTCCGACATAGAAAATTAGTTCCGGTTCATATTTTAATTGTTCAGTCATTCTTGACATCCTTCCGGCTGATAGTTTCATGTAATATTTTCAATTCTAATCAATCTGTTTCTTCAATATTCAATTTTATTATACTCTTTTCCAGGTATACTAAGATTAAACTACGACAATGTGAATTGGAGTGCTTATATGACTAAAAATTATCCTGTTATTACATACAAGACAAACAGTCCGATATCCGTTTCTGTACTGACGGATCTATATGCCAGTGTCGAGTGGACCGGCTATACTGATCATCCGGACAAAATGGCCCGACTGCTTGACGGCAGTGCCTATCACAAGTCTGCCTGGCACGGCGATCGCCTTGTGGGACTCATCCGGGTGGTGATCGACCATGCATCGATTGTCTATATCCAGGATATCCTGGTCAGACCTGACTATCAGAGGTCAGGAATCGGTCGTAAACTGATGCAGTCTACGCTTGAAGCATTCGACTATATCAGGCAGACGGTTCTGATGACCGACGACAGCGAAGAAACTAAGGCCTTTTACCGATCTCTAGGGTTTATCTCTTCAAATGAACTCGGCGGTCTAGCTTTTGTAAAAATGAATGCGGACGCCTAGGCAGGCTGGACTTTCGGGTCTGATTCCTGTTTTCAGGAATATGGGCCCGTTTTTTTTCTGGCGACTCTTAAATCAATTACTTAGTTGCTTTACCATGGAAAATCTTTGCCTTCAATTTCCTCTATCCAGAATTGTCTCAGCGTTTGCTTCATTTCTTCAGACATAGGCACATCAGCCACTGACAGATTTCCTCTAACCTGCTCACTCGTCCGCATACCTGGGATAACCGTCGCTGTTTCCCGGTAAGAAAGAATATACTGAAGAGCTGCATCGATCATCGAGGCGTCCGGTCCAATAATTCCTCGGACTTTATCAACTAGCGCCCCTCTATATTCGATATCCGATTTGCTCCAGCGGCTCCTTACTCCTGTAAATGTACTGTCCGCATCATACTTTCCGGTCAGCCATCCCGAATCGAGCGGCACTTTGACTATCAGTCCTACTCCCTTATCATAAGCCGCAGTCATCTGTTCCAGAGGTTCCTGATAAAGGATGTTGAACATCACTTCGATAACGGTACTGTCCGATGTGGTGATGACTTCCTTCAGTTCTTCTCCTGTATCGACAGATGCACCATACGCTCGGATTTCCCCCTCTTTCTTAAGCTGCTTCAGCACATCAAACTGGGGAGAAGACCCGTTCAGATGGTCGAAGGGAGCATTGTGAAGCAGCAGACTGTCCAGATAATCGGTATTCAGACGCTTCAATGTGTCTTCTACTGAGTTGATCAAGTCACCCGGTTCAAAATTTGTCACCTTATCAGCCTGATGCCCGCACTTACTGCTGATGAGAACTTTGTTCCGTCTCCCTGAAAGAGCCTGACCTAAAATGCTTTCGCTTTTGCCGCCCCCCATATGTTGGCGCCGTATCAAAGAAATTGCATCACTGGTCCAATGCTTCGTGAACCAGACGAACTGCCTGTCAGTCACTCATTTCGGACCAGTCTGTTCCATTTCCTAACTGCCAGGCACCAAATTCTATTTCAGATACCTTAATTCCAGTAGTTCCCAACTGTCTTTTCTTCACCTGCATTCCCTCCTTAACATTTCCTTCCTGTTCATGATACCCCTCCATTAATCGAAGCGCCAGTTTCTACTATCAAACATCCCGATTAAATGAGAAACGATCCATTAGTTCCGGTTTGAATTACAAAATGAGAGAATTCTAATAATCTTTCAAAGATATTTACCCTATACCGATTAGGCGATTAATTTTCTTCTATCAGATTCTTCCTATTCTGTCAATTTTTGCCTCATACAACTATTTATGCTACGGTAATATGCGGAGTGAAAATTCAATGAAATTTTCATGAAATACTAAAATCACTAATGAAGGACACAACACGTATGATTAAATCAACACCTTTAAAACTCGTTTCTCTTGCTTCAGCCGGACTACTCCTGGCCGCTTGTGGAGACGATGCAGCACAGAACGGGGAAGACGCCAGCATAGGCGACCAGCTGGAATACACAATCACTGGTATAGAACCTGGTGCTGGTATTACCGAAACAACTGAACAGGCTCTGAATGCGTATGATAACCTGGGCGACTGGGAGCTGGAAACAAGTTCAACTGCAGGAATGATGGGTCAGATTGACTCGGCTATAGCAAATGAAGAACCACTAGTCGTTACCGGCTGGACCCCACACTATAAGTTCGAGATGTATGATTTGAAGTTTCTTGAGGATCCTGAAGGTATTTATGGCGACAGCGAGTTTGTCCACACCATGTCCCGTATAGGTTTTGAAGAAGATATGCCTGAAGCGTACGCTATCCTGGAAAACTTCTCTTGGGAAGTCGATGATATGCAGCAGATCATGCTTAATGCCCAGGATATGGAATTCGACGAAGCAGCATCAGACTGGATCGAAGAGAATCGTGACCTTACTGATAGCTGGGTCGAAGGTATAGAAGAAGTGGACGGGCAGTCGATTGAACTTGGGTCATTCCCATGGGATTCGGAACGTGCATCTTCACAAGTCATTTCACAGATCCTTGAAGAACACGGATTTGATGTTACTGTATCAAATGTCGATCCATCCATTCTCTTCCAGGCACTTGCTCAAGGTGAAGTAGATGCAACTGTTGCGCCATGGCTGCCGACAACACAGGGCACGTATCTTGAAGCATACGGTGACGACATCGTCGATATGGGGGTCAACATGGAAGGCACGATAATCGGGCTAGTTGTTCCTGAATATATGGATATTGATTCGATTGAAGATCTGACCGGAGACACTGAGTAAGATTATCAGTGTCCTGAAACAGCAAACCTATAGGAAAAGAGCTTGTAGTCTTTACTCTAAGCTCTTTTCCTATAGCACCGTTCAGTAATTGAATTAATCTGGACGGTTCAGCTGCTTTCTGAACCAACTAAATTCGGCAATTTGACAATTAAAACTAAACACAGCTGAGTGAACAGGTTCAGGATACAGAAAGAAGACTGAATGTTCTCAAGCGTGAGCTGTCACTGTCTGATGATTCATTCACGGAGAAACTGACTCAGGAACGCCAGAAACGACTGGAACTGAAGGATAAGATCAAGGAAATAAACGAAGCGTATAAAGCCGGACAGACTGTTCTGGACAGGCTCGATGCCACGCTAGACAAACTTGATTCAGCTGATTCCATGGCCACCTGGGATCTGTTTTCAGACGGATTATTCACTGACCTGATTAAATACAACAAAATAGATCAGGCAGAAAAAGAACTGACCCACCTTGAGACGGCCATCGCCCGATACAAGAAGGAACTGAAGGATGTTCAGATGGAAACAGATCTGACTTACGAGGAACTCGGTGAAATGCACCGCTTCTTTGATATTTTCTTCGATAATATCTTTTCTGACTGGAGTACGAAAGAAACCATCGGTCGAAACATCGATATGCTCAACGAGCTCTACTATGAAGTCAAAAATATCCAGAAACCCTTCAGAGCAACTACCGTTCAATCACAGCTGAAATCGAAGAGTCTGAATACTACTATTAAGAAAAGCTTTGTTAAACATTCTGCGAATCGCGAAAGCCAGCACCTTTTCTACATTAAATCCCGTCTGCTTTAGAGAAAAACTTCTGGAAGTCAGACGGGATCATTTTGTATGATGCTTACTGGTGAATACTTTTATTCTTGTAAATTTGTTAATAAAAAATCAGTCATCAAGAGATAGAATGATCTTTCCTAAGTTCTCATTGTCTTCCATCTGACGGTGCGCCTCTGGCAGGTCACTGAAAGGTACAACCGAATGAATGACCGGTGCGAGCCTTCCCTCTTTAAATAGAGGCAGACAGGCTTCAGAAAATTCTCTGGTCAGTTCAGCTTTATACTCATCGCTTCTAGGGGTGAGTAGTGTACCTTTTAAAGCGATCCTCTTTTTCATCAGGTCACCTAGAGAGACCGACTCTACCATCGCGCCTCCTAATGTCCCTATCAGGATCCACCGTGCATCTACCGAACAACTGGCTAAGTTCTTTTCCCAGTATGATGCCCCAACGAAATCCAGTATGACATCCACTCCATGCTCACCTGTCTGCTGCAGAACGACTTCATCGAAAGCTTCCTTCTTGTAATTGATTCCAATGCTCGCGCCAAGTTCTCTGGCCAGTTCAAGTTTTTCAGGCTGACCGGCTGTCGCTACAACTGCTGCTTCACTGAGGTAACGAGCGAGCTGAATCGCTGCAGTGCCTACTCCGCTTCCAGCTGCGTGAATAAGTACTTTTTCATGCTGTTTCAGTTCTCCGAGCCAGTAAAGAGTCTGATAGGCCGTCAGGAACACCTCGGGTATTGCGGCGGCTTCGTCAAAGGTCAGAGATTCAGGGATCACCATAGCCCGATCGGCCGGCATGGTCACATACTCGGCGTATCCCCCATGATTAACCAGCCCCATGACCCGTGTGCCTTCTGTTAAGTGGGTATGCTCCGAGTGGTTTTCGGCTACTACTCCGCTGACTTCCAAACCCAAAATGGGATAAGGCTTTTCAAGATCTGTATTCTGCCTCGTCAGCGTATCCGTACGGTTGATACCGGCTGCCTTTACCTCTATAAGAATCTCCCCTTCGGCCGGTACAGGCTTTTCTCTTTCCACTTTAGTCAGCTGATTTCTTCCCCCAGGTTTGTTGATTGTCCATGCTTTCATCTATCTTTTTCCCCTTTCTCCGCATCTGTTAAATATTTGTCTTTGCCAATGAACTTCTGGATTTGATGAATTGATTTCAAATGCTCCATCACCTTCATTCAGTATAAGGCCTTTCGTCATTTATCCTCAGTTATCTGTGAAAAATAACTGCCCCACCAGATTCTATATTTACTCAGTTCATCGACAGTCTCTTCCTTTATCTTATCATGTTTACACTGTTTTCGTGAGTCAGCACCTCTCTCATCACTATCATAGAACGAAATTTCAATCGAACAACTTGCAAGATCTGTATTACCAGTTAACCGGAATGTGCTAGTTAGACTAATCTCCGCTTCATTGATGTCTTACTGTTGACAAAAAGTAAGAAGTTGGTATACTTACTATATAATATCTCGAATTCGTAATAAAAAAAAGGGGCACTATTCATGAAAAAAACATCTGGCATTCATCACATCACCGCTATTGTCGGGCATCCACAGGAAAACGCTGACTTCTATTCTTCCATACTTGGGCTGCGACTGGTCAAAAAAACAGTGAATTTCGACGATCCACAGACTTATCATCTATACTTCGGAAACGGGACAGCTGAACCCGGTACGATCATCACCTTCTTCCCTTGGACGAGTGGCGCTCAGGGACAGATCGGCGGCGGACAAGTCGGTGTCACTTCCTTTGCCGTTCCTCCAGAAAGTCTTTCCTTCTGGGAAAATCGTCTGACAGAAAAAGGGATTGTGGTGCATAAAACCACCCGCTTCAATGAAACTGTCCTTCAGTTTGAAGATGTCCATGGTCTGCAGCTTGAACTAGTCGAACGCGAAGCCGGTTCTCAAAACACCTGGTCCAGCGATGGCCTTTCTCCAGAAGTGGCAATTAAAGGATTTGCTGGCGCTGTACTGTTCTCCACCAACCCGGAAGCGACTATTGAAACGCTGACCGGAACAATGGGGCTCAATCAATTATCTGAAGAAGATAACGTGATACGGCTGACAACTGAAGGGCCATCAGGTCATACCATCGATATCCCACTAGAAGCTTATTCATTAGGAGACATGGGCATCGGAACTGTTCACCATATAGCCTGGCGTGCATCCGACGAAACCGATCATCTAGAGTGGCAGAAACATGTGAGAGAAAAAGGTTATCAGGTCACAGAAGTCAAGGATAGAAACTACTTCAAAGCTCTTTATTTCAGAGAATATGGTAAATTGCTGTTTGAGATCGCATCAGATACTCCCGGCTTTACTGCAGATGAACCACTGGACAGTCTCGGTGAGTCATTGAAGCTGCCTGAACAATATGAAAAGCATAGAGATGAGCTTAATCGTGTGCTTCCTCTGTTAAACTAATTTTAAGCTTAATCAATTTAAAGGAGAGAGAGTAATGGAACACATTTTCAATAAAGGAACCGACACAACTGACCTGACTTTACTGCTGCTGCACGGCACTGGAGGATCAGAACGCGATCTGCTTCCACTTGCAGACGTGATTGATCCTGATGCAAATGTGTTGAGTGTACTTGGAAACATCAATGAAAACGGCATGGCCCGTTACTTTAAACGACTTGGTCCTGGCGTATTCGATGAGGACGACCTTAAGTTTCAGACGAAAGAACTGAACAGCTTTCTAGACAAAGCTGCTGAAGAATACGGTTTTGACCGTAGGAAAGTAGTCGCTGTAGGTTATTCCAATGGCGCAAATATTGCCGGAAGCCTGCTTTTCCATTACAGTGATGCACTTGCCGGGGCAATCCTTCATCATCCGATGGTTCCTTTAAGAGGACTTGATCTTCCGGACCTGACTGGCCTGCCTGTCTTCATCGGGGCCGGTACAAATGATCCGATCTGCCCGCCGGAAGAATCAACCGAACTGGAAAATCTGTTATCCGAATCAGGAGCTGAAGTGACCCTTCACTGGGAAAACTTCGGTCACCAGCTGACCTCAACAGAAGTTCAAGCAGCATCAGAATGGTTTGCTGCACAAAAAAATCGCCTGAAATAACAGGCGATTTTTTCTTTGTCTATTTACATGACCTGAATCAGTCCGCCATCTGCGATAAATTCCGCTCCAGTGGAATAACTGGATTCATCAGAAGCCAAGTATAGTACTAAGTTAGTAATTTCTTCAGGCTCCGCAAGCCGTCCTAATGGTGTCTTGCTGATCGTATCTTGAACCATTTCTTTAACGTCTTCCTGTTCGGTCATTGGTGTACGAATCGTTCCCGGATGCACTGAATTGACACGGATGCCATAAGGCGCATATTCGGCTGCCGCTGCTTTCGTCATGCCTCTTACAGCAAATTTGGATGCAATATAAGCGATATTGTTATTGCTTCCGACCATTCCAGCAACTGAGGAGATATTGATGATCGATCCGTTCTCAGCTTTTTTCATGGATTCCAGAACAAGTTTGATTCCAAGAAAGACACCATCCTGGTTGATCTCAATCGTTTTTCTGTACCCTTCCAGTGTTGTATCTTCAATTGACTTGGATGCGACAATTCCAGCATTGTTCACTAGTACTGAAATCGGTCCGAACGTTTCCTCCGTCTTATCGATAAGCGTCTTCCAGCTTTCTTCATTCGTAACATCAATCGGAATAAAGACTGCATTGTCTCCCAGATCATCTGCTACCTGTTTCCCATCTGAAGACTCCAGATCAGCGATGACAACCTTTGCCCCTTCTTTGACAAAGTACTTGCCATGCATCTTACCCATTCCGCCTGCTCCACCTGTAATGACTGCGACTTTTCCGTCTAAACGACCCATATTATCCGCTCCTTTACAGTATTTTGCTTCTATTCTCAACTTAACATGACTGGTATTAGTGGGCAAGTGAAACGGGTTATACATTCGATGTGAAAGTGACTTCTGGCACTTTCATCCTATTAGTAATGTTATGTAGTTAGCTATTAAATCAATTCTACTTATAGTTTGCTTTTTAAAATCAGTCACTACTATAGTTAAAGAAGCGCCTAGCTGCATTTCAACAGTAAATTTAAGACCTAATCTATACCTATGCGTTTTCTAGTTGTAGCTTATTTTTTTATGTGAATGTTTAATGTCGGTAGACGGTCTCTAGCTGTATTATATTTCCGAGCGTGCCTGTGAAATGCCATTAGACGGCTTCTAGTTATAGTTTATTTTCTTATGCACTTTTTTAATGTCACTAGATGGCTTCTAGCTGTAGTATATTTCACTACTTGGCTGTTAGCTGCCATTAGACAGTCGCTAGTTATAGTTTATATCCTTATGACCCTATAAAATGTCGCTAGATCCCTCTAGGATGTATCGATTTGGCCCTTAATGGGGCATTTCGGATTCTTCTTCTGAGGCGGCTTTGTTATTTACTTCTTCAATTAGTTCTCGCGCTACACTGTCAAACAATCCTCGGTCATCTTCCAATTGTTCCGGGAATGTACTTATATCATCCATATACTCGATTTCATCCGTTTTAATAAACCTAGGTAATTGACAGTTGAATACTCACACTCCTAAGTTATGCACCACTTCAATTCCTTCTATACGATTATACACTTGCAAAAAGTAAGTGTTTTCCGGATAATAGACAATGAGTTTACTGACAAAGGAGTACGTTTAAATGAAAAAAGTAATTATTCTGCATGAAAATATGGACTGGACTAAACACTTGATCAGACGTCTGGAAGAACTGAATGTGCCTTATGACGAATGGGACTTGTCAGACGGCATGATCGATATACAGGATTTGCCCGAAGACGCGGTCTACTACAACCGGATGAGTGCCTCTTCTCATACGAGAGGTCACCGCTACGCACCGGAACTGACTGATCAGATTCTGACCTGGCTGGAACAGAAAGAGGCAAGAGTCATTAACGGGACTGGCGCGCTCTCTCTTGAGGTCAGCAAGCTCAAACAGTATCTTGCACTTCAGGCCAGTGGGATTAGAACACCTTATACGATCGGTGCTGTCGGTAAAGACAACATCATCAAGGCAGCTGAAAAGCTGAATGAGTTTCCATTTATCATTAAGCACAACCGGGCTGGTAAAGGGCTTGGTGTCCAGCTTATCTATACAATGGATGAACTGAAGGAGTACATCAATGGGCCCGATTTTGAAGATTCGATTGACGGACTGAGTCTGATCCAGCAGTATATCCGTTCAGAAGACGGCCACATCATTCGCTCGGAATTTGTCGGACGTGAATACGTCTATGCCGTGAAAGTTGATTCGAGCAACGGCTTTGAGTTGTGTCCGGCCGATGCCTGCCAGATTGGACCTGACGGACAGCTGATTCAGGAAGATAGCAAGTTCAAGATCATCGACCGTCTGCCGGAAGACCAGATCGAACGCTACACGCATTTTCTGAATGCTCAGAATATCGATGTCGCTGCACTGGAATTCATTATCGATGAGAAAGGCGACGTCTACACATACGACGTCAATACGAACACTAACTACAATGAAGATGCCGAAAAAGAAGCCGGTCAATTTGCTATGCTTGAACTGGCTAAGTATCTGAAAAACGAACTGGATGCAATTTAAGACTGGCATTCAAATAAATCGGACAAAATGAAACGGGCCGTCTCGATAAGAGGCAGCCCGTTTTTATTTTACCTGATAATATTCTTAGGATTTCCTTCGATGAAAGCCAAGGTGTTGTCAAAAGCTATATGCGCCCGCTTAACCATTGCCTCATCTGTCAGATAGGCCACATGAGGAGTCAGCACCGCATTTTTTGCCTTAAGCAGAGGATAGTCTTGTGGAAGTGGCGGTTCCATATCGAAGACATCGATACCCGCTCCGCTGATCTCATCCTTGTTCAAAAGATCAGCCAGTGCCTGATTGTCGACGATCGGTCCTCTCGCACAATTAATCAGAATAGCTGATGATTTCATTAAAGCCAGTTTTTCTGAAGAGACGAGTCCTTTCGTTTCGTCGGTCACCGGCAGATGAAGGGAAAGGATGTCACTTTCCTTAAAGACCTCGTCAAGCGATTTGTAGACAAGTCCCAGATCCTTAGCTTCCTCTTTTTCTGTGCGACTGTATCCGATCAGGTCTGCTCCGAAGGCTTTGAATAGCTGAGCCGTTTTCAGCCCTATGTTGCCTGTCCCTATAATGCCGACTGTCTTCCCGTGGATTTCTCTCCCTTGAATCATGCCGGGGAAATCTACTGATCTGACATCCTCGTTCCCCTTTGAGATTGCCCGGTAGACAGCCAGAGTCAATCCGATGACCAGTTCTGCAACAGACTGATCCGAGTAGCCTGCTGCATTAGCAATACTGATGCCTTTTCGATCAGCCGCTTTTTTACCTACATGGTCCACACCTGTGAATGCGACGTTGATCAGCTGAGTCTTGTCCAAAGCATCGACCACTTCTTCCGGGAAGGGATTGTTTCCGATCATGACGATGTCCGCATCTCTGCTTCGTTCGATCAGTTCATCTGTATCTGTAGTCTTCTCGTTATAGTAGATAAACTCATGACCCTTGTCTTTAATGGGCTGGGCCAGCCGTTCGATCAGTGTTTCAGGGACACGCAGCGATTCAATCAGTGCAATTTTCATTTATACATCCACTCCAATTCCTGTTTATCTCTTCTACTATATCATCCGACAAGATAAAAAGGGAGCCAGCGTGATTGTTTTAAATTAATTTCCACTTTTATATTTCTAATTGTTTCCTAATATAGTATACTAGTCAGACCATCCTTTTTAGGAGGAAAAAATAGAGGTCTTTAAAGGACAAAATTTAGGGGAGGAATTTATTATGAAAAAGATGCATTCACTTAAGTTCGGGCTGGTCCCGAAACTGCTTCTGGCTATTCTACTGGGGGTTATTGTCGGTCAGATCCAGTTCATACCTGACTTTATTCTGCAGATCCCAGTCACTGTATCAAGTCTGTTCAGCAGTCTGCTGTCTTTCATTATTCCATTGATGATCGTAGGGTATGTGGTCAAAGGGATTTCAGATATCTCACAAGGGGCAGGAAAGCTTTTAGGCCTTAATGCCCTGCTTGCCTATTCATCGACTTTGATCGCTGGGTTCATCGCTTATTTCCTGGCGTCTTCACTCTTTCCGCTCTTTATAGATGCGTCGGTGAGAGACACTGTACAGGAAGAAACTGCTGCCTTGGAACCACTATTTACTTTGCCGCTCGATCCATTATTCGGTGTTACATCGGCTATCGTCTTCGCTTTTCTTTTTGGCATATTTATTTCATGGCTGCGTGAAGATGGCAAAGGAGAAACCATGTACCAGTTCTTTAATGATTTCGGGGAAATCATTACACTAATTTTGAAATCTGTCATTATTCCGCTACTACCCGTTTTTATTTTCGGTAACTTTCTAAATCTAAGCTATACTGGAACGGTCTTTTCATTACTATCCGTATTCTGGCGTGTCGCCTTGATCGTGATTGCTCTCCAGCTGCTTCTTATTACGATCATGTTCGTACTGGCAGCCCTATACACTGGGAAAAATCCTCTCACACTTATGAGAAATCAGATTCCCGCCTATTTCACTGCCTTAGGGACACAGTCATCGGCCGCAACTATTCCAGTCAATATGGAATGTGCACGTAAAAATGGAGTATCCAGAGAAATTCGTGAATTCGTCATTCCCTTGAGCGCCACGATCCACCTCATGGGAAGCATGGTGGCCATCACGTCCTGTGTGACAGCTGTACTACTGATGTTCGACATGCCGTTTGGGTTCGGTATTATGGCCAGTTTCATTGCCACTCTAGGAGTTGCCATGGTTGCCGCTCCGGGAGCACCGGGGGGAGCTATCATGAGTTCCCTGCCATTCGTCTATATGGTCGGCATCGATCCGACTGGTACTCTGGGCAACCTGCTGATTTCACTTTATATCACTCAGGACAGTTTTGGCACGGCCGCAAACGTTTCGGGTGACAATGCGCTCGCTTTGATTATTGACAAAGTATATGCCACATACTTCCTTAAAGACGTCCCTGCTGTACAAGATGATGTAGTTCCAGAAGTATCAGAACTGTAAAGATTTTACTAATGATGGGAACCCAGCATATAGCTTCCGGGTTCCTTTTTTTATATCCAGATGCGTCGTGCCGTACTGTTCAATAACTAATCAACTTAAAAATATTTAACAGACACAGGTTCATCTCTCAGTAACTGTAGGGGCGGTTGAATGCCTCATAAACACAACTTATGAGGCATTCATACCTGTTTTAGTTAGACGAGTGCCTCATATCACAGAGTTATGAGCGATTCGCTGCTCTTTTACTATGCTGAACACCTCATATACGACTAATATGAGGCATTCGCCTGATCATTCCAGTCTCTGCACGCATCCAGTCCCGGTATTTGGCCCATCTCATCTTCTGAAATGACGAAAAGACACTGGCTGGGGGGCCAGTGTCTTCCTCTTCATCTTTATTAGTGCGTTGATTGCTTTATTTTTCCATTGCCTCGATCAGTCGTTCTGCACTTTGCTTGCCGGAGCGGATAGCCCCTTCCATAAAGTGAGGGAACTGCGGAGCCAGTTCAGTGCTGGCAAACACGACTTGTTCAAAAGGTACGCTTAAGAAGTCATCAGCATCCTCGTTGCCTTCTGTGTGGATCATCGCACCGTATCCCCCACCGGTGTACGGCGAGTCGACCCAGATACTTTCTTCTATATCTTTATAGCCTTCTGCCTCTTCCCCAAAGACATCAATCAGGCGATCCAGAGCGAAATTCTCTCTGACTTGCGGGGGAACTTTGACCAGATCTTTGGCCTTGTCTCCACCTATGAACATCGTCAGACGGTTTTCATCTTCACCATTAGACGAGTCCATGACATTGACACCTTCGTTTCCAACATAAATGACACCGAATACCTTCTTCTCTTTTCCACCAACTTTATGATGTCTCCAGAAATCTTCGTCGTACAGGAAAGTCAGTTTGATGACTGAGCCATCCAGGAAGCTGTCCAGGGCTTCACGGAAGTGGTTCTGAAGAGATTCCGGCATGTCGATACGGTTGGCCACGGTCGGTGGAATCGCCAGTATAAGTGCACGTCCCTCAAACGTATTCCCGTGTTCAGTTTTAATATGATAGGTCTCTTCGATTTTATCGATTGAAATTACCGGCTCGTGATAATGGATCGCATCACCCAATTGACCTGTCAAATGAGTAATCACATTATTCAGGGGACCGCTGGCCTGATATTTAAGCTCACTTTCTCGCGTCGTGATCCGGCTGATCAGTTTTCTTGCTGCTTTGGCATTGATATAGTCACTGCTTACAGTCGTTTCAGCAGCAATGTAACTCTTCAGCATTTTCTGTTCCCACTTGTCTTCTATCGACTGGCTTAAAACTGTTGATAGTGGTGAGTGTTCTTCAAGTTCATAATCATTCAGCAGCTCCTGATTTTCAGTTATGCTGAAATTGATCGCTTTCTTGTTTTTCTCGTTGATAACGATCGACTCATCTGCCAGGCGCGTGTCTTTCAGTTCCATGCCGGCTCCCTCGATCAGGCTGATCATTTCTGTCATATCCTTGTTGACAAACTGAGCCCCTTTTTCATAGAATCGTTTGCCATCTTCAGAAAACTCGGTATAGACCTTTCCGCCTGCGCGATCGCTGGCTTCGAGCACTTTAAATGAAAATCCATTTTCCTTCACTTTTACTGCGGCAGATAACCCTGCCAAGCCGGCTCCGACGATCACTACATCGACCGGTTCATTTTTATGTCTGTACATAAGCTGTCCTCCTGAAGGGCTTCCCTTACCTTTTTATTTTCGTTTAAACACATGATGAGTCAGATATTTTTCTATTTCCACTACGATAAAGACGATCAGTCCAAGTCCAATAGGGAATAGCCAGTAGAACGCTTCTATCGGATATAACCCGAGGGCCTCGCTTAAAAATGGCACATAGGTGACAGCGAGCTGAAACAGGATAAGCAGAGCCGAAACAATGAAGGCTGCCTTATTATCAAAGAAATGCCTGTTCAAGCTGAAATGCCGCTCATTTCTCACATTGAAAAGATGGAAGATCCAGAGATTCACTCTATTGATCGGCTTTTTTAGCCAAAGTAATCAGACAGCCTTCCATCGGATCTCCTCTGACGAGCCACTACCCTTTGACGTCGGCTTGCTTGCCAGTTTCCTCTTCAATCAGTTCACCTTCAGGCTTGTAGCCCGTGCCGGTTACATTAATAAGTTTATCACGGGTAATGACTGATTTCACTGTCATTTCATTTTTTGTCAAAGTACCTGTCTTATCAGAACAGATCACCGTGACCGCTCCGAGCGTTTCAACTGACGGCAAAGTCCTCATGATTGCTTTCTTGTCTGCCATCGTCTGCACACCGAGGGCAAGAATCATCGTCAGAATGGCCGGCAGTCCTTCCGGTATAGCCGCCACTGTCAATCCGATCACTGACAGAAGCAGCTCTCCCCATTCGTAATCATGAATAATCAGCCCGAAGCTGAACAATACAAGAGCCAGAACCAGAATGACAATTAAAATCACCTTACCGAACGTATCGATCTGCTGGAGGAGAGGCGTCTTCATGTCCTCTACTTCTTTCATGCTTCGATTGATCTGACCGATTTCAGTATCCTCACCTGTTGCGACGACAATTCCTCTAGCTGTCCCGGAAGAAATAGATGTTCCTGAAAAAACCATGTTTGTCCGGTCTCCGAGTACTGTTTCTTCTGACAATGCGGCTGTCTGTTTTTAGACTGAGGCTGATTCACCTGACAATGGACTTTCTTCCGCTTTCAACCGTTCAATCTAGTAGAGTCTCATGTCAGCCGGCACTTTGTCCCCTGCTTTCAGAAGAACGATATCGCCGGGCACAAGGTTTTTTGAATCGATTTCTGCCCTGATTCCTTCCCTTAATACAGTAGCCTGAAATGACAGAAGATTACGGATACACTCCAGCGCTTTTTCGGCTTTGTTCTCCTGAATATAGCCGATCACAGCATTTATGACTGCGACAAGAAGTATAACGGCTGTATCGATGTAGTGGCCTAAAATCAGTGTGACTAAAGCCGCTACCAGCAGAATATAAATCAGAATATCGTTGAAATGATTGACGAACTTCTTCCATTCGGGTGTGACTGCCTTCTCTGGCAGCGTGTTGGACCCGAATGCCTCCCTCTGCTTCTTGACAGCCGAAAGAGACAGCCCCTGCTGCTTGTCGGTGCCAAAAGACTCCATGATAGATTCCACAGTCAGGTGATGCCATTTATTTTCAATAGAGATAACACTTTCCTCCCATTATCAGTCTTCTAAACGGGTTCGACCTGTTACCTATCTATTCTGAAACACCATCTCTCTTTACTTATAGAATACCACAGAACGGCATTCTAATGTTCTCTCATTAATTACAGTATTGCTTTTTTCTAAGTAGAAAATCCGATCAGTACTCCTTTATTTCAGAAAGGTGTATAGTTTATTTCAAAAAGCTTAATCTCACTTAGACTTAGTAAGGCCTGGCCTAATGGTCAAGCCTTATAATTGAAGTTTTGACACGTGTGGAGTACCCTTTACAGTAACGAGGCTTTTAATCGCTGTCATTAAACTATCAGATCTCACAGGAGGAATTCATCATGGATTTAGGGATAAAAAACAAGGTCGCACTGATCACAGGAGCCGCTGCCGGTATTGGTAAAGAAACGGCCCGCTTGTTTCTGGCAGAAGGTGTAACTGTCGTACTCACTGACATCAATGAAGAAAAACTGAAAGAGACCATAGACTGGCTTGATTCTAAAGCCACCCTTTATTCCTACCCGGCAGATATAACAAATGCAGACGATCTGAAAGCCTTACATGATTACATAAAAGAGGAGGTTGGAGAGATCGATATTCTAGTGCAGAATGCTGGAACGGTCGGTGTCCAAGGACTCTTTCATGAAATCAATGATGCAGGTTGGGTACAGACGATCGAAGATGATCTGCTTGGACCGGTACGTGTCGTCCGGGAATTCCTACCTGATTTAAGAAGCAAGGGCTGGGGACGAATCGTCTTTATTTCATCCGAAAATGGGCTTCAGCCATACAAGGACGAACTGCCCTATGACTGTTCCAAAGCCGGCATCCTGGCTTTTTCAAAAGGACTGTCCAGAACCTATACCACGGAAGGACTGCTCGTCAACACTGTCTCTCCAGCTTTTATTGAAACCCCAATGACCGATAAGATGATGGAAAAACGGTCAGAGAAACTGGGTGTCTCATTTGAAGAAGCCATTGAGTCCTTCCTTGACGAGGAACGCCCGCATATTGAACTGAAGCGTCGCGGAAAAGTTGAAGAGGTCGCTCCAGTGATTTTATTCTTATGTTCAGATAAGCCATCTTTTGTAAATGGATCCAATTACCGCGTCGATGGTGGTTCAGTAGCAACAATATAACACTAAACGATAAAGGAGAATGCACAGATGACACAAGATTCAGTAAAACATTTTGATTATCTAATGGTCGGTGGAGGAACAGTAGCAGGGTTTGCAGCCAAGGGAATCCGAGAAGTTGATAAAGATGGAACGATTGGTATTATTTCTTCAGAAAATGATTCACCTTATACTAGACCTGCTCTAACTAAAAAAATATGGACAGATGATGACTTTACAGAAGAAGATGTTCCCTTTCATACCGAAGAGACAGGTGCAGAGATTTTTCTTCAGACCACTGCTGTCTCTATAGATAAAGAAAACAAAGCAGTTCGGACCAGCGATGGCCATACATTCAGTTACGGAAAATTGCTTCTGGCAACTGGTGGACAGCCACAACGCATTGAGGGGCCCGATGATTCTCGCGTGCTTGCGTTCAGAACATTCGATGACTATCGCACTTTAAGAAGTATTTCAGGTTCTGGCAATCATGTTATAGTCGTTGGAGGTAGTTATATTGGTACTGAACTTGCAGCTAACCTTGCACTGAATAACACCAAGGTCACTTTTATTTATCCCCAGGATACACTTAGTGACAATCGTTTGCCTAAAGAACTAGCCGAAGAATACGAGAACACGTATAAAAATCATGGCATCAAGCTGATTAGTGGAACTCGAGCTGTATCTTACGATAAAGATGGCGACGACCTAGTAGTCACTCTTGATAACGGTGAGAAAGTGTATGGAGATGCAATTGTATTAGGTCTTGGTGTCAAACCTTTACTAGAGCTTGCAGAAGAATCGGGTCTTGAAGTTGATGAAGGGGTAGTAACTGACACATACCTTAGAACATCTGATCCAGACATATTCACTGCAGGAGATATTGCCTACTACCCAGACCCAATTCTTGGACGAAATCGTATTGAACATGTGGACCATGCTCGTAAATCTGGCACTACTGCAGGAAAAAATATGGCTGGTGCTCAGGAGCCTTATGACTATACCCCTTATTTCTATTCAATGGTCTTTGATATTTCTTGGAAAGCAATCGGTACGCTAGATCCCGAGCTTGATTATTACATTGACGAAGTGGATGGCGGCAAGGTCGTCTACTATCTTGAAGACAATAAACCCGTCGGCATCCTGACTTGGAATGTGGACCCCGATCTTGATGAAGTCAGGAATGTTTTAAGTAATCCTCCTGAATCAAAAGATGCACTAAAAGGACTAATTAGAGAAAAAGAAGACAGTGAATAATTAAAATAAAAGCACTATCCATATAGTGTATCTGATAAAATACATTATCACAGGAAAGAAGCCAGCAGCTCTAAAAGAGTTCAGCTGGCTTCTTTTCTACTATTCAAACAAAGTATTTTGTACTCGTGAATATTTTAATCAAACGCATCACGATGCTCGTCGAAAAACCTCTGATAGGCCCGGACATTCTCCAGATCCGTCCATTTTCTGACAGCTGCCGGCTCTGAGTCCAGATCAATTATTTTAGCACCTTCCATCGCCAGAAAGAACGGTGAATGGGTTGAAATAATAAACTGACAGTTGAAAAAACGGGCCGAGTCCTCAATATACTTTTTCAGCTCAAGCTGCCGTTCAGGGGACAGACTGTTTTCAGGCTCATCGAGCAGGTACAACCCGTTCTCTTCTATCTTATCTACAAAATACTTGAAGGCACTTTCCCCATTGGACTGTTCTCTTATATTGTTCATCAAATTATCTCTAACAAATCGGGACTGCGTTTTTCGCCTGGTTTCATTCATCTTTTTCAGCTGCTCATAATCATCCAGAGACTTCAGCTGGAACTGGGCATATTTTGTCTCCAGATAATCCTCAAAGATCTCTTCTCTTTTTTCATCAATGGCTTCATTAACCGACCGCAATGTCAGCACATAATCAAATACGTCATCACTAGTGATGATTCGCTTGAAATCCGGTTCGTCAGAGGCCGGCTCGATGCTGCAGTATGCAAGGTAGTCTTCAAAGAATGACGACTTGTTATACAAGGCATCGCGTTCTGCTCCAATCTTTTCAGCAATGACATTCAAAGCAGTCGTCTTTCCGGACCCGTTGCCGCCATAAAGAATCGTGATCGGCACACAGTCTATTCGCTCCAGCTGTTTTCCGGACAGCACCTGAAAGGGATAAAAAGTCGTATAGACTTTGCGCTTGATCTCAATGAAAAAAGAAAACTCAGCTTCACTTGAAGGAAACGTTACTGCATGCAAAAACATAGATACACCTGCTCATTCTGTTGATTGATTAATTTTGTTCGATTACTTCGCGACTGTCATTCATCGTATGGGCGAGCGCACTGATTGTCTCTTCTCTGATTTCAGAGACGTCTGTCTTGACTTTAGCTACTTTTCTGATGATCATTTTTTCAACAAGATTCATCGTATTGAAATGAAATTCTCCTCCGAAGCACGCCCTGACCAGCGCAGCCTCTCGCAGTTCTTCCGGATAATTGGTCTCCAGTTCTTCTCTTAACGTATGCTCTTCCTGCATGCCACAGATGAAAAGATCCAGCCGGTGGAGTCATGACCTTTATTTTTTAGTGGTTAAACCTTATATAAGTCGAATGAATCAAATAGCAGATAAGGAAGCAGCATGACTCCCCATGAGATAATTCCTGCAGAAATGAAAATTGGCCAGCTGGATCCAGATTCCAGCAACCTGTCTGCATGCATCATTTCGCTGAGAACTGTACCAATGATAGCCGCAATCCCAATACATAGCGGCCACCATAGCGCCCACTTTTTCATAGTTAATCTGACACAATCTCCCGGACTGATTTTGAGTTTATTGCTTTTTATTCTGTACTGCTTTACCTGAAGAACAGACTGTCGCCTATTCAGGTTAATGTGCTTTGTTTCTCCATTGGCAATTTTTCCAACGACATCGCCATCCAGCCTTAACGAAAAATATGTGCCTTTCTCCCAGAAATGTTCCTGTCTGATTACTTTGACCTGCACTGTATCTCTCCTTTTTATGTAAGTATCAAATTAATTCTAATATTACAAGTTGTGCTTATTCCTTATACAGGATATATTTTTCAAATAATAAGTTGGGGATAACGATCAGAATACTGATTACCAATGCAATTATTCCACCAGTCAACCAGAGAGAGAACTCTTCCAGAACATTATGCAGGCGAAGCTGAGATATGATGAATAGACTAAGGAAAGTAATAAGTCCTGTGAAAACTGGTTCCCAGTGTACCCACTTATTGAACTTAATTTTGACTGTGTCACCAGGATTGACCGTCAGCTTGTTGCTCCTGTTTAGTCAGCTCAATGTCGACGGTCTCATCCCCGTTTATTTCCGCGACAACTGCTCCATCCAGCCTGACCTTCACTTTGCTGTTTCCAGTAAAATAACGTTTTGGTCTCGTCAATGTAACTTTCATTAGTCTCTCCCCCGATTGTATAAAGGCTTTACTTTATGTTTTTCGAACAGCTTTTTTCCATATTAAGATATTATACTGATAAATGACACACTTAAAGCAGTCAGCCATATAATAAACAACACAATAAATCCTATTCGAGAGTACTGGTCCCTTCTAGTCAAAACAAGAGCCCCACTTTGTGCAAAAAGGATAAAGGCTACTTCGTTCAATTCTTTGCTTTGAAAAATACCTATAAATAGAATAATTACTGCAGCTATTATAACCGCATAGTTTCCGCGCTTAAATGCTTTTAGCTCTCTAAGTACTTCTTATTTGTTATCCAATTAAACACCTCTTTTCATCACTGTTATCTGACATAATTGTAAAGATAATGGTGAGGGTTTTCAATCGGATTAATGTATATTTTTCACTAATATTATCGTTCATTAACCGAAAACTATGATTCTCTTTTTAGTGCCCACTCAACTAGATTTTTATTCCGACTGGTCAATTATCTCTGATTTACTGCCTGCTCAGATAAAAAGTAAGTTTCACTTGTCCATAATCTGCGGTCTTTTGACCACTCATTTAAGATTTGTATTTGGGTGGACATTAATCAGTAAATCACTGCCCACTCATAGACTAATTACGATTGAGTGGGTAATAAAAGACTAAAACCCACCCCGAGCTCCATCGATCAGCTTGAAGTAACTGTTAAATAAAGAAATAGCCTTCCAGCGATCTGGAAGGCTACCTAATTTTAATTAGAGACTGAAGTCCAATTCTGGTCCAACGGGAACGATGCCTGTCGGATTGATATTCTTGTGGCTGCGGAAGTAGTGTTCCTTGATATGTCTGAAGTTGATCGTATCCGAAACGCCAGGCATATTGTAGAGTTCTCTTGTCAGGCGCCACAGATTATCGTAATCCGTTAGACGTCTGATGTTGCATTTGAAGTGTGTATAGTAGACACTGTCGAAACGGACGAGTGTCGTAAAGAGTCTCAAGTCAGCTTCTGTCACCTGGTCACCTGTCAGATAACGTGTCTTTCCAAGACGCTCTTCCATTTCATCCAGCGCTTCAAAAAGCTTTGTTACTTCTTCATTGTAGACATCCTGTTTAGTCGCGAAACCAGCTTTATAAACCCCGTTATTGATGGCCACGTAAACTCTGTCGTTAATCGCATCAATGTCATCGCGTAAGTTTTCAGGATAGTAGTCGCCTTCTTTAGCGCCCACTTCGTCAAAGGCAGAATTCAGCATACGCATGATTTCTGATGATTCATTATTGACGATTTTATCCTGCTTCAAGTCATACAGTACAGGCACGGTAACTCGGCCGCTATATTCTGGTTCTACATGCGTATAGATTTCATACAGGTAGTCCGCATCGATAAGCGGATCTTTAATGACCCCTTCATCGTCTTCAAAAGTCCAGCCATGTTCAGCCATCAGTGTATGCACCACTGACACGGAAATCATGTCTTCAAGGCCTTTCAGTTTACGCATGATCATGGTTCGGTTAGCCCATGGGCATGCATTTGAAATGTATAAATGATAGCGCCCGGCTTCAGCCTTAAAGCCGCCTTCACCACTTGGTCCCGCGCTGCCGTCCGCTGTCACCCAGTTTCTGAACTGCGACTCTTCTCGGATAAACCGCCCGTCATTTTTTTCCGTATCGTACCACTTGTCGTGCCACTTTCCATCTACTAATAATCCCATAATATCTTCCTCGTACATTTATCAGTTAGTTTACACTTGTAATCGTTAAATTAAGTATAGACCATCCTTGGTTAATTGTCAACTTATATACCGATCGACAAGCTTATTAAAGACATTGCAATTCAAAAAAACTGCTCCTACGCAAGTGCAAGAGCAGTTTTTTCTTGAGAGATGAGTTAGTTAGCTCCGGCCAGCATAAGCTTTATTCGGTTAAGCTGGTTGACGATGGAGAGACCCGGATCGTAATCTACCGCTGTGATATTGGCGTGCGGATACTGGCGTCTGAATTCTTTCATCATGCCTCTGCCGACAATGTGGTTCGGCAGGCACCCAAACGGCTGCATAATCAGGATATTGGAGACACCGTTCTCAAGAAACTGAACGACTTCCCCGGTCAGGTACCACCCTTCTCCGGTATGGTTCCCGATGGATGTGATTGCCTGTGCACCCTCGGCAATGTCATAGATGGAATGGAAAGGTGTAAAGCGTTCCGATGCTTTAAGTGCCTGATTCATCGGTTTTTCTGCCAGCTGAATAAGTTTAATCAAAAACTGGGAAATGGCTTTATTCTTTTTAGAAAAGCCAAGCTGGTCTGCCTTATACTGCTGATTATATAAACTGTAATTCATAAAGCCAACCAGGTCAGGAACGACGACTTCTGATCCTTCTTTTTCCAGTAATCTGACGACATCGTTATTGGCTGTCGGCGAATATTTGACCAGTATTTCGCCAACGATACCTACTTTCGGTTTATTGGTGTCCACAATATCGATGGCTTCAAAGTCTCTGATAATCTTTTTCATATTCTTATTGAATTCTCTTATGCTCCCATTATGAATATTGGTCTTCACTTTTCTAACCCATTTCTGGTGAAGGGCATCCACAGAGCCTTTGACGACTTCATACGGACGTGTCCGGTAGACTACTTTCTGGAAAAGATCCCCATAGAGGCTGGCGATGGAAGTCCGCATAATCAACGGCAAGGTAAGCTTAAAACCATCCTGTTTCTGGGTTCCTTTATTTCCTGCAGAAATGGACACGACCGGTATGTCGGGAAAACCAGCATCGTTCAGCGCTTTTTCAAGGAGTGGAATATAATTCGTTGCCCGACAGCCGCCACCCGTCTGAGTGAGCATGACTGATGTGTGATTCAAATCATATTGCCCACTTTTCAGTGCATCCACCAGTTGACCAATTGTGATGATTGCCGGGAAACAGGCATCGTTATTGACGTATTTCAATCCTTCGTCCACACCTTCAGATCCCGTATCCTCAGTGATCTGGACAACGTTATAGCCGGAGGCAACTAAGGCTTCTTCTATCAGCCCAGTCTGATGAATCGGTGACATCATCGGCAGCAGAAGCGTGTGTGTGTCCTTCATTTCTTTCGTAAAGGTGATGGTTTCAGGTAAATCATATTTTTTTAAAGGTCTGATGTGCTGTAGGTTCCGCTCTTTCATGGCGGCTTTGAGCGAGCGTATACGGATGCGAATCGCGCCGAGATTCGATGTTTCATCTATTTTCAGGACCGTATGAATCTTTCCGTACTGCTCCAGAATGTCCTGGACCTGTTCGGTCGTGACCGCATCCAGGCCGCAGCCGAAGGAGTTCAGCTGGACCATTTCAATGTTCGAAAACTTCGTCACCACGCGTGCTGCGGCATACAAGCGGGAGTGATAGGACCACTGATTAACCACCCGCAGTTCTCCTACCTCCTGCAGATGAAAGACACTGTCTTCGGTCAGCACATGAAAGCCTTCTTCATTAATGACATTGGCAACGCCATGATTGACTTCAGGATCCACATGGTACGGACGCCCTGCCAGCACAATCCCTTGTTCATTATGGGCTTTCATGTAATGAAGGGCTTCTTCCCCCTTATTTTTCATATCGCCTTTAAAGGATTCCAGCTCAGACTTGCCAAGCAGATAGGCCTCTCTAATTTCATCCTTCAAAATACCTTTGTCCTTGAATGTTTCGTAAAGCACCTCAATGACATGACGGTCATTCAACAGATTTAGATGCGGGTGACGGTAATCCACAGCCCCCTCTCTTATTTCATCCACATTGACAGAAATCAGGTCAGGGTAAGAGATGACTATCGGACAGTTGTAGGAATTGACCGCTGTCCGCTCTTCCTGCTGCTGATAATTGATGCAAGGGAAAAAAATTAAGTCCGGTTTTTTTCGAATCAGCTGCTTGACATGACCGTGAACCAGTTTAGCGGGGTAGCAGACGGTATCACCTGGAATGGTATCAATGCCGTCCTCATACAACTTCTGATTGGACCGGCCGGATAACTGAACACTAAAGCCGAGTCGGTTAAAGAAGGTCGCCCACAGCGGATAGTCTTCATACATATTCAGCACACGCGGAATGCCCACGACTCCTCGAGGTGCATCTTTTTTGTTCAGTGTCTTGTATTCAAACAGACGCTTATACTTGTACTCATACAGATTAATGCGTTCCTTTTTCTCTCTTCCTTTCAGATGCATATCAGCTCCTTTTTCACAGCGATTTCCTGTGACAAATCGTCTGCCGTCCTTGAAAATCGTCATGGTCAATGCACACTTGTCCGCACATAAAGTACACCGTGTAAATTTCTTCTCAGCGGTAAATTCTTCCAGTTCCTTCAGTGACAAAAGTGTTGAACGGTCTTCTCCTGTATAACTTTCCAGTGCAATCAGCGCACAACCATAGGCCCCCATCAGACCAGCCAGATTCGGTCGCACCACTTCCCGGCCGGAAATCAGTTCAAAGGCTCTCAGAACTGATTCATTATTGAACGTTCCACCTTGACAGACTATCTTTTCTCCCAAATGCTTAGGATCCTTAACTTTAATCACTTTAAATAAGGCATTTTTAATTACAGAAAGCGACAAGCCGGCAGATAAATCCGCTACACTTGCCCCTTCTTTCTGCATCTGCCTCACTTTGGAATTCATGAAGACTGTACAGCGAGAACCTAAGTCGACGGGTGCCCGAGACGTTAACGCCGCATCAGCAAAGTCATACACATTGTAATTGAGTGATTTGGCAAGTGTTTCAATAAAGGACCCACAGCCACTGGAACAGGCTTCATTCAGCTTGATGGAGGACAGGACGCCGTCTTTAACGGTCATGGCTTTCATATCCTGACCGCCGATATCCAGAATAAAATCCACACCCGGCTGGAAACGTTCAGCTGCTTTATAGTGACATATAGTTTCTACTTCACCCTGGTCCACTTTCAAGGCATTCTTGATCAGGGCCTCGCCATATCCTGTCGTAACAGAACGGCCGATATAAACGTCTCTAGGCATTTCTCTGTAGAGCTGTTTCATAATACTAATTGTCTTATTCAATGGGTCGCCGTCATTGGAGTCGTAATACTGCCACAGCACTTCTCCTTCAGGATTTATCAGAGTGACCTTTGTCGTCGTTGAACCGGCATCAATCCCCAAAAAGGCAATGCCTTTATACGTTCGTAATGGCTGCTCTTCAATTTTAGCCTGCCCGTGGCGTTTTCTGAACAACAGCAGTTCCTCTTCAGACTTGAACAAGGAATTCAGACGAACGGAGGGATTGAGATCAAGAATAGTATCGTCACTCAACTGTTCAAGCAGTTCTTTGAAAGAGGTCGGTTCAGTATCCTTGGCATCATATGCCGCACCCATTGCTACAAAGAGCTGTGGATCGTCAGGGAAAACAACATCCTGCTCGCTCACTTTAAGTGTCTCGATAAACCGCTGACGCAGCTCACTTAAAAACGTAAGGGGGCCACCTAGAAAAGCTACTTTCCCTTTAATTTTGCGTCCAGATGCCAGACCGGCAATGGTCTGATTCACTACCGCTTGAAAAATAGAAGCAGCAATATCTTCCCGAGCGACTCCATCATTTATCAGCGGCTGGACATCCGTCTTTGCAAACACCCCGCAGCGTGAAGCAATCGGATACAGCTTCTTGTGTCCTTTCGCCAGTTCATTGAGTCCCTCAGCATCTGTATTTAAAAGCATCGCCATCTGGTCGATAAACGCGCCGGTTCCGCCTGCACAGCTCCCATTCATCCGCTGCTCCATCGATGCCCCGAAAAAGGTAATCTTTGCATCTTCTCCGCCCAATTCTATGGCCACATCTGTTTCTGGGATCATATGCTCTACTGTTTTCGAACACGCAATCACTTCCTGAATAAAGTCGATTTCCAGTGCTTCTGCAATACCAATCCCGCCAGATCCGGTCACTTTCATATGGAGAGGATTATCGTGAAACACCTCACTAGCAAAACCGACTAAACGTCTGGCAGCATCTTTTATATCTGAATAATGCCGTTCATAGCGTTTAAATAGTACGTGATTCCATTCATCCATAACGACCAGTTTAATTGTTGTTGAACCAACATCTATACCAGCAAAAACCTTTTTTTGCTCCATAGTTATCCACTCCTTTAGACTCCCATTCGTCGTGCTGAAACCGACTCTTCAAAACTTTGCTTAAAGTATATAGTCTTGTTATACTATTAACAATCATTAAAATAAGTCATTTGTCGGATACACAACACATTGAGAAAATTGTCGGATGGGAGGATGACATGAACAAAAAACAGGATTTGCGGGTACTAAAAACACAGAAAGCTATTTATACTGCCTTTTACAATCTGCTAAGTTTAAAGGACTATACCGGCATCACTATCCAGGATATTGCGGATGAAGCGATGATTAACCGTTCAACCTTTTATGCTTACTTTCAGGATAAAGATGATTTGGTTGAAAAGATCATCGAACAGAAACTGGAATCCATCCAAGCCATTATGAAGCTGTCTGTCATGACCAATGACAATGAAGTGAAGCTGATGCATGTTCAGATGGTGCTGACGCAGCTTCTCGAACAGATAAAAGAGGACAAAGACACGTATGTCCTCATCCTCTCAATTGTTGACAAGCATATATTGACCGATAAATTTAAAAAACTGGTGACCGATTCCTATCAGGATATTCTGAGCCGCCTGCGCATCATGGAGTCCGATATGGAAGTACCAGTCGAACTGATCATCGATTACAGTCTGGGAATTCTTTTTATGACAGTCAACTGGTGGCTGAAAAATGACTGCGACTACCCTGAGGACCAGCTTGCCCGACTGATAACGAAACTCGTCGGGAACGCCAACCTGACCGTGCTGGGGATTTCAGTGATTTAACTCGTCGACTGACGGTATTGATACCTGTATAAACCAATCAAAAAAGGAGCCTTCAATGATTCAACTGACTGAACGACTCGAAACAGCATTTAACTTAACAGAGGACCTTGCATCTTCCTTATCTGGTGAGGAGTTGACAATGAGACTGAGAGATATACCCTCAAATACAATAGATGAACAGATGTGGTGTATTGTAGGTGCACGGGAAAGTTACTTGGAGGCGATTATTCAAAATAAATGGAGCGGTTTTTCATGCTCCTTAACCGATGTGACTTCTCCATCCAGAGTCCTTGAGAGCTTGACAGCCAGTTCAGTGGATTGCCTCTCCTATCTCCAGAAGAATGAACTCAACAGCATACAGACGGACCTTTTATTTTCACTACTGGAGCATGAAGTTCAACATCATGGTCAGCTGATCCGTTACGTTTACGGCAACCGATTGAGCTTTCCAAAGAGCTGGAAAAACCGGTATAACGTGTAAAAAAAACACCTCGAAACCTGCTGGTTCTGAGGTGTTTGCTTTTATTTTCTAGAATATTAGCACACAATTTGTTAACTCAATGGTGTATCTTTATCGTCTTCTTCAACTTTGTTTAAGCTGTCTGCAAACTGCTGAATGGTGTCTTCACGAATATCAGATACATCCTCTTTTACTTTGGCTAGTTTTCTTACAATCATTTTTTCCATAAGATTCATGGAATCAAAATGGTACTCTCCGCCAAAACAATCCACTGCTACTGCAGCTTTCCTAAGTACAGCAGGATAATTTAGCTCCAGTTCTTCTCTAATAGTGTGCTCTTCCTGCATCCCACAGATAAACAGTCCCAGTTTTTTCTCCATCAGGGCATCCAAGTGCTCTTCAGTGAATGTTCGAACTTCTCCCAATATTCTCCCCGCATAAACCGGGCTACCTACAACTACCGCATCATAAGCTGACAAATTCACTTCAGACGTGTCTTTTAAGTTGACTCTTTCAACTTCCCCAACTAGACGTTCAGCCAGCAGACGAGTGCATGTTTCCGTGCAGCCGTGCTTGCTTGAATAAGCGATTAATGTTTTCATTCAGTTTTCCTCCCCATCTTAAGCTGAATAGGCTTGGGTTATGTAGCGTGCTTGCCTGCAGTGAGTATACAAATAGACTTATCTATTCATGAACTTTGTAGAGTTCATAACTGTCGAAGAATAAATAGGGAATACCAGCTAGCAAACCCATAGTTGCTCCAACCAGACCGGCCACTAAAAGCACAGGCCAGTTTTCAAATATCGGGAGAGTTTCAACTTGAGGTGTAAGCATGGAACTTATAAAAACAACAATGCCTATAATAACAGGTTGCCAGTACACCCACTTTTTAATTCCAAGCTCAACCGAGTCGCCATCTGTAACGGTCAACTTGTTGCTTTTTGTTCCAAAGTGTTTAACCTGTAATATTGCCTGCTGTTGACCCAAATCAACAGTCTTCGTTTCGCCATTTTTCATTTTTACTACCCGATTGTGATTCACCTTCACCTTTAGTTTGCCAAGACTATGGATGTAACGAGAGGGTCTGATAATTTCTATACTCATAATTTAACCTCCATGCCGTTTCGAGTAATTACCAATTTTTTTGTTTTTTCGTGCTATTTTAATGCAACTATCGTTGCTCTATCAATTGAAATGCAAAAA
>NZ_BAAADA010000125.1:0-533 GCF_039522005.1 Alkalibacterium indicireducens | reverse complement strand
CATATCTCGAAAAACTTCAAAAAAACGAAGTTTTTTAAACATGCCTTCTTATACTTCTCGTTGCTTTACTGTATCTGTTATAAAGCTGTTTAATCCAGACAAGGATTGGATTATATTACCTTCATCGACAGAAATCATCATACGAGCAACGAGAAATTTGGGAAACATAATTTTTCATAGATTATTGGGAGTTACCTTGGTTGTACGGTATTTTTACAGTATAATCAAGTAACAAAGCGTAAGAGGAGGTGAAGAATATGTTAAAAGCTTATAAGTATCGACTCTACCCAAATGAAGAACAAAAAAACTATTTTGCGAACTGTTTTGGTTGTGCCCGCTTCATTTATAACCAAATGCTTAGCGACAAGATCGACCACTATAAAGAGACGAAACAAATGCTCAACACTACGCCCGCTCAGTACAAAGAAGAGTTTTCTTTTATGAAAGCGGTTGATAGTCTAGCTTTGGCGAACGCTCAGCAGAATTTGGAACGAGCCTACAAAAATTTCTTCCGGGATAAATCCATTGGATTT
>NZ_BAAADA010000124.1:0-4196 GCF_039522005.1 Alkalibacterium indicireducens | reverse complement strand
CTACCGTCACCCTTGTGACCTTAACTGAAACCATTCAAGTGTTTGTCAAGGGCAAATGCGGCTCCGATTGGCATAGTCAGTGGGCCTTCACCACCTTTAATTTTTAGTTTTCATAAAAAATTTGACAGTTCCTATCTGTAGCTTATACTGGATTTCGATTTATCCTTGTTATCTTTTCTGTCAATACCCATGCTCTGAATGACGTACTTCAATGGTAGAATAAGGAACACTGCGATGACAGTGTTGAACAGCAGCGAGGCTGACAGTCTGCCTGCCATAAAATTCTGTACTCCCATAGTAGTTAAGTCCAGCACGGTATAAATTCCGAAAACAAAAAACTCAAGAAAAGTAATCATGATGATGGAAACAAGCAGGATAATTAAATAGGTCGTATCGAATATTTTTCTCAATTGCATGACAAAATAGGCTATAAGTGTCAGACCGGCGATGTATATTCCCAGAAGGCCTGAAAAATAGCTGTCGTAAATGAAACCGAAAACAACTGTCAGGATGATCATATGTCTCGGTTCAAGGTAGAATGCAAGCATAATCACTACTAATACAAATAACCTTGGAGACATAAACCCGAAGGGAACGTTTAGCTGTTCAGTAAACAGCGCAACGATCAGCCCATCGGTCAGCAGCGAGAAAAATAACAGGACAATAGGAATGACAACTCTTTTCCACTGTTCCATACTATTCCCCGCTTTCTGCAAGTCTATTTATAATTGTAACAAATCTGATATTTTCAAAATCTGCTGCCGGGTTTACAAAGACTTGCTGAGCCAGCCCATGAGCATCCATAGTCACTTCTTCAACTTCTCCTATAACTAGACCACGAGGAATCACGCCTCCCAGTCCAGAGGTTGTAATCAGCTCGCCTTCTTCGATTTCGATTGTGGAGGTAATCTGAGACATGACCAGTCTGTCGCTACTGCTGTCATACCCACTGATCAGTCCATAAACAATTTCTTCTTCCATAATAATTTCGGAAGAGACCTGATTTGCTGTCTGATCGATATTTGTCAGAAGGACAACCTTGGAGCTCGTAGGATTGACTTCAGAGATCCTTCCAATAAGACCGTTGCTCGACATAACTGGCATTCCAACTGCGACGCCATCCTGGCTGCCCCTGTCAACCACAATCTGATCGACCCAATTATCCGGATTTCTTGAAATAACAGTACCTGAAATGGTCCGGTAGTCTGTCAGGGAGCTTTGTAATTCAAGTTCTTCTCCCAGCCTCTGATTTTCATCCCTCAAGACATTGATTTCAGCCTGTCGTTCGTAGATTTTGTCTATTTCAATTTTCAGTCTCTGATTTTCTTCATAAGTATTCTGTAGATCGTTAACTGATTCAAAAATCCTTGTTACTGCATTGGCAGGTCGGATAAAAACACGTCCCAGAACTGCTGTAATATCATTAGCTGCCTGCTGCAGAAACGGTGTATTGTCTCCGGTTCTCAAAGATATTGAAATAAGAGAAACAAAGAGTATTACACTGATGAGCAGAACGATCATTTTCTTGTTTGTAAAAAACTGGTTCACTTAAAACACCTCTTATAATTAACTTCGACTATTTTACCATATATTTAGATTTTATCGTAGAGGCAGTTGCATAAGATTTTACTTAATGCATGTCTTGTCCTGTTCAACAAACAAGCGGGAAGATGCCTTCCCGCTTGTCAGTTTACTTATTTATCTCGATCGTTTTTTGTAAAGGTCAAGGTGATTCAGAGCTTCCCCAGTACCAATAGCTACACAATCAAGTGGGCTGCTTGCTACAAATACAGGCACTTCGGTTTCTTCCGCAATAACATCACTTATGTTTTTAAGAAGAGCTCCGCCACCTGTCAATACAATTCCTCTATCGATCACGTCTGCAGAAATTTCGGGAGACGTATCTTCTAATGTTGCTTTTACAGCAACTATTATGCCATCGATCACTTCTTTTATCGCTTCAGAAACATCTTCCGCAGGTATAGAGATTGTTTTAGGTAAACCTGTAAGTAAGTCCCTTCCTCTAATATCCATGTTATCATGGGCTCTAGAAGCTTCAACAGATGCGCTACCCCGTTCTATTTTGATTGCTTCGGCTGTACGCTCACCTATCAGCATGTTGTATTTACTTCTGATAAAATGAATGATCGATTGATCCATCTGATCTCCAGCCATTTTGATTGTTCGGCTGCTGACGATTCCACCTAGAGAAATAGTGGCCACATCAGTCGTTCCTCCACCAATGTCTACCACCATGCTTCCTGTGGGTTCATTGACTGGCAGACCGGCACCAATGGCAGCTGCAAACGGTTCTTCTATCAGAAAGGCATCTTTAGCTCCAGCCATCCTTGTTGCATCAATGATCGCTCTTTTTTCAACTTCAGTTCCTCCTCCGGGAACACAGACGACCACATTGGGCTTCGAGGCACGTTTTCCGACAGATTTTCCTATAAAGTATTCCATCATAGCTGCAGTGGTATCGAAATCAGCGATCACTCCATCTTTCATCGGACGGATAGCTACGATGCTTCCGGGTGTTCTACCAATCATCTTCTGTGCATTTTCGCCAACTGCAACAACCTCATCAGTCTGTTTATCTTTAGCAACAACTGAGGGTTCCCCCAGTACTATTCCTTTTCCTTCTACGAAGACATTAGTATTTGCAGTCCCCAGGTCAATTCCAATATTCTTTTTTCTAAACCAAAACACTTAGAAAATCTCCTTTCAAAAATCAAAGCATACATATTTAATTACTATTGAATAGTATTCATTATGCTATTGTACCTTTTTATCTCAAAAGATGCACTATAAGACTTTGACTTTATTTTAATTTTAATATTTGAAACGATTCGTTACATTATCAGGGCTCACTAAAAAACCGGGCAAGCATTATGCCTACCCGGTCGAAAATTCAATTAGAGTTAATTACGCTTTTTCTACGTTTGCAGCTTGTGGTCCGCGTGCGCCTTCTTCGATGTCGAAAGTAACAGCTTGACCTTCTTCTAGAGATTTGAATCCTTCTTCGTTAATAGCTGAGAAGTGTACAAATACATCGTCTGCACCTTCGCGCTCGATGAATCCAAAACCTTTTTCTGCGTTAAACCATTTTACTGTACCGTTTTCCATGTTACAAATTCCTCCTCGTGCCTAGTGCACTATATATTTCACATTATTGCTATAGGTACGAATCGGAATGTTGTTACACATTACTTTTTTCTTTCCCTAACAAAATGCTAAATTCATATTAACATGGCTATTTTAATATTGCAAGGATAATGCTCCATTTATTTAAAAAGATATGATGCTTCTTTACCGACTGTTACAGCGCTCCCATTTCTTTTAAACTGATGTAGGAATTATCTCCAATAATAAAGTGATCCAGCAGTTCTATTCCTATCAGTCTTCCTGCTTCGGACATTCGTTGAGTAAATGAAAGATCAGCATCAGAAGGTTCAGGATTTCCGGATGGGTGATTGTGTGCAATGATGAGTCGTGCTGCCGAACATTTTATGGCAGCTTTGAAAATCTCCCTTGGGTGCGCCACAGACGAATTTAGAGATCCTTTAAAAATTGTCTCCTTTTTTATGATTTCATTCTTTGTATTAAGTAAGAGAGCGACCACATGCTCCTGCTGAAAATCCTTTAGTTCGTCCAGCAGAATCTGTCCAATGTACTGGCTGGATGTGACCGCTCCTTCTTTGACGATAGGTGTATGTGACATTCTTCTTCCCAGCTCAATGGCAGCAAGCAGTTCCACAGCTTTAGCCTTTCCAATCCCCGGAATCTCCATCAGTTCCTCAAGTGAAGCATTCTTGAGCATGTACAAGTCATCAAAGTGTGAAAAGACTTGTAGACTTAATTGCAGCACATTCTGATCTCTAGTCCCTGTTCTTAACAATATAGCCAGCAGTTCATGATTGGCCAGCGCTGACTGACCATATTCTTTCAGCCTTTCTCGCGGACGGGATTCGACAGGCAAATCTGTAAATTTTTGCATAGATAACATCCTCCTTAATCGAGTAGGAGATAAATGATTAATTCATTTATCGGCCTCTCACACCACCGTACGTACGGTTCCGTATACGGCGGTTCAATATCTTAAGTAAGCAGACTCCGCCAGGTCCGGTAGTGAAACTACGTTCCACCGGTAGAGTCTTTTCGTTGTAAGCACCCAATGAACTTCAGGTGTTTTTGAC
>NZ_BAAADA010000123.1:0-2150 GCF_039522005.1 Alkalibacterium indicireducens | reverse complement strand
ATTACAGACGAAAACCAAGTCATTGTAATAGAAACTCTGTCCAGTAAGAACCTGATGAAAAATCATAAACTAGCAAAAAGCATTGGTGATGCAGGATGGTATGAATTCGTCCGCCAATTAGAATATAAATCCAAGCAAAAAGGACGGACACTTATCAAAGCAGACAGGTTCTATCCGTCTAGTCAGGTTTGTTCGAGTTGCGGACACCGAGACGGCAAGAAGCCGCTCAATATCCGGGAGTGGGACTGCCCGACATGCGGGGAATACCTTGACAGAGATATCAATGCCAGCAAAAACCTCTTGGCATTGGCCAAGTAAAAGAAAATCAATGAGGCAGGGACTGCCTTTTAAGCCTACCCCTATCCGATTCCTCTGTCTGTATGAAGTCTGTGCAGACAAGAATGGAGTTCGTAGGAAGCCCCCACTTCAAAATCCAAAGGATTTAAGTGGTGGGTAGTTCACTCAACAGAATAAATAATGCGGTTGATTAGACAGGTGGAATGATTAGTGATATTGGTGCGGGTGCAACTATCTAACTTGACAGAGGGATGAATCATATTTTATATGAAGCGACTCATGAAGGATAAAACATCCTTTGTGATCGTTCACTAGCTTTTCACGATTAGAAATGCCGAATCGACCTTCGAGGCCAATGATGGTCGCATTGTGGAACAGGGAAATCATGATGAACTCATGGAAGAAGGCGGCATGTATTCTGAGGTGTATTATTCTCAGTTTGAAAACTATGCCTGATCTTAAGTCAATTACATTAAAAGGAAAGCCATTCTGACTAATGGTGTTCCTTTTTGTTTTATTAAATTTGATCACATCGATGAATAAGCTGATTCTGTTGCTTATCAGAACTTTTAGGATGAGTGACTGTTTCATAAGTACGGAATAGGAGGCATACGCCCTCTTACCAGGACTACAATCACTACGTAAAAAGCACTAGTAGATTCTCACCACATGAAGAGACTCAACGCTAGCCAGGAGACAGAAAAAAAGCCTCAGTCATTTTCCTAAATCCATACACTAGGCACAGAATCGGAAAAGAATGAGGCATCTGTTAGAATAATTGCTATAAAGCATAATCATAAAAGAAGGAGCGTCGACAAGCTGATGACCAGCGGCATGGTCACGATCGAGAAGAAACTGGCCAGAATGATGATGCGTGCACCGTATTCGTAATCCCCGCCGTATAGCTGCGAAAAAAGTGCAGTATTCACGGCAGTCGGTGTACAGTTCGCTATGGCAAGTACCAGCAGGACGGAAGGATCACTAATCGGTAAGAGCCAGATTAACAGAAGAGCAACGGCTGGAGCAATCAGAAGACGGATGAACACGATCCAGTAGTTGGATTTGACAAAGAATATTTCCTTGAACTGACTTCTGGCCAGGTAACCTCCAAGAAGGATCATTCCTAGAGGAGAACTAAGGCCACCAATCGTATCCAGACTGTTATATAAAACGTCAGGCAACGGGATACGGGTGATGTACAGGCCGAAACCAACAAACGCACCGATACTAGCCGGATTCGTAAATATAGATTTTATAGTGATCGGCTGATTACCTTCTGACAGCATCCATATTCCATATGTAAACTGGAAAATTGCTGAAACAACTATATACATGGATAAGTAAAAGATGCCTTCGTATCCAAGTATCGGTAGAATAATGGGAATACCCATAAATGCAGTATTCGAAAACACGATGGCATACCGGTCTATCTTCGACCGGTTTCTCAATACCGTATGGGCTATGAAAATACGTGAGAGTGTAATGGCAAGGGATCCGATTAGGGAAGTGAAGAGGAGTTGCAGCTGACCGCTGTCGTAGTCCTGCTGAAACGAGAGCATCAGAACGATCGGAATGACAAACTTCGTCACGATATTGGCCAACTGCTGACTGCCGTCCATATTGAGAAAATTGATTTTTACAAGGATGAATCCAAACATCATAATGAAAAACATCTGAAGCAGCTGATCGAAAATTACTAATGAAATGTCCATAGGGTTCGCCTTCAATCTATTATGTAGTAAACTATTTAATGAAGATTCTTTATCATACTGCGACAGAAGACACTCGCTTCTATAAGCGGGTGATGAATGGCGCTCGAGCTTGCTCGACAGTATTTTCGAAAAAAGTAAAAA
>NZ_BAAADA010000122.1:0-2720 GCF_039522005.1 Alkalibacterium indicireducens | reverse complement strand
ACAATGAAGACCATCTAAAACCGACGGTTTTCATTGTTCTTTTTGTTTGTTAAGAGCTGGTTTTTTCCCAGCCCCTTTGAGCCTACCCATATCCGATTCCTCTGTCTGCATGAAACCTGTTCAGACAAGAATGGAGTTCGTAGGAAGCCCCCACTTCAAAATCCGGAGGATTTAAGTGGTGGGTAGTTCACTACAAGGGTTCATCCACCAGGTGGACCCCTTCATCTTCAACAACGCAAGATCTCACTTTCCAGATATCATCTGCATAGCGCTGAATTGTATAGTCAGCTGAAAATGGAGCTGAAGAAGCAATATTCAGCAGAGATTTGCGTGCCCACTCAGACTGATCTTTATAAAGATCATCGACTTTATTCTGAGCTTCTACGTAAGATGCAAAATCTTTTAATACAAAGTACTCATCATTAAAGTTTACGAGTGAATCAAATAATGCATAGCCTTCATCCTGTAGATTCGGAATCGTTCCATTAGTCAGAGCATCCAGAACATTCCTGAGTTTCTGATCAGACCCATAAAGTTCTCTTGCCCGATAAGACTGATTTGCTTTCAATTCGTATACTTCTTTACTGGATAAACCAAAGACAAACAGATTGTCCTCTCCGACAAAGTCTCTAATTTCAATGTTGGCTCCATCCAATGTAGCCAATGTTAAAGCCCCGTTAGCCATCAGTTTCATATTGCTTGTTCCTGACGCTTCCATACTTGCCAGTGAAATCTGTTCACTGATGTCTGCAGCCGGAATAATTTTCTCCGCCAGAGACACACCGTAATTTTCAAAGAAGACAATTTTCAGCTTGTCGCCGACATCAGGATCGTTGTTCACCAGATCAGCCAGAGAGTTGATCACTTTAATAATCTGCTTCGCATAATGGTAGCTTGGTGCAGCCTTTGCGCCGAATATGAAGACTCTAGGAACGTAGTCAACAGATGGGTTCTCTTTGATTTCAAGATAGCGGTGCAGGATATGAAGCAGATTCAAATGCTGGCGCTTATAAGCATGCAGACGCTTGATCTGGACATCGAACAAAGCATTCGGATCGACTGTAATTCCTTTTACTTCCTTGATGTGATCAGCCAGACGCTTTTTATTCTTGAGCTTTACATCCGTCAGCTTATTTAATGTTTTCTTATCTTTCTCGAAGCCTTTGAATACTTTCAGTTCTGATGGAGTAAGCTTCCAGTTTTCTCCAATTTTATCGTCAATCAGTTGAGTCAGATCAGGATTGGCTAAGTGAACCCATCTTCGCTGAGTAATCCCGTTAGTTTTATTGTTGAAACGTTCAGGATATAACTCAAAGAAATCTTTCAGCACATCATTCATGAGAATGTCAGTATGAAGTCTAGCTACCCCATTCACACTGTGACTGCCGATCACTGCCAGGTGAGCCATGTTGACAACTCCATTCTGCAAAATGGCTGTCTGCCAGGTGATGCGCTCTCCATATAATGGCATAGTATTTTCAACAAAGCGATTGTTGATTTCTTCGATGATCATGTAGATTCTAGGCAGCAGCTCTTTCATCATATCGATCGGCCATTTTTCCAGTGCTTCACGAAGGATGGTATGGTTAGTATAGCTGCATGTCTTGAATGTGATTTCCCAAGCCTGTTCCCATGACAAGTGTTCTTCATCGATAAGGATACGCATCAATTCAGGCACAACTAATGCAGGGTGAGTATCATTAATATGGATAGCCACTTTATCCGGAATGTTCTTACGGGGAACATTATATTTACGGAAGTGCCTGATAATGGACTGTACTCCCGCCGATACCATGAAGTATTCCTGTTTCAGACGTAGCAGACGCCCTTCATAGTTGGAATCATCTGGATACAGGACTTGAGTGATTTCCTTGATGGGTTCTGTTTCTTCAATCGTATGATAGTTCGCTTCTTCCTCTACCGGGATTTCAGCTGACCATAGACGAAGATTATTAACTGTGTCATTTCTATAGCCAACCATAGGGGTATCATAAGGCACGGCCAGAACATTCAGTGTATTCTCATAATGCGGGACCAGATGCCCCTGATGGTTTTCTTCCAGCCAAACATTCCCACCGAATCTCACCATACAGGTAGATTTGTCGTTTCTCGTTTCCCATACATTTCTGTACCTTAACCAGTTTTCAGGCAGTTCAACCTGGTACCCATCGACAAACTTTTGTCTGAACAGGCCATATTGATAACGAATACCATTTCCATTACCTGCCATACCTAGAGAAGCCAGTGAATCCATAAAGCAGGAAGCGAGACGTCCCAAGCCACCGTTACCTAATGCAGGGTCGGCTTCTGCTTCTGCCAGCTGATCAAATGATAAATCCAGTTCGCTCAAACCTTCTTTAATTACATCTAAAAGCCCCAGGTTGTAAGCTTTACTTCTTAATTGTCTGCCCGGAAGAAATTCCATAGAAAAATAATACACTTGTTTGACACTGTTTTTAATATACTTTTCTCTAGTCTCTTTCCAGTAACTTGAAATGTAGTTTTTTACGAGGAGACCTAAAGCATTGTAAAGCTGTTCGTTTGATCCTTCTTCGTAACTGTAGGCATACATGCTTTGAAACTGCTGTTTAAATTCTCTAACAAACTGTTTAACTGTTACTTCCATAAACATTCCTCCACCTTTTCTACGTTAGTGTCAATACTTTCTTTTAATAATTGCTTACAATGGTTGTTATATCAAGGAAAAGCAAAAAAACACT
>NZ_BAAADA010000121.1:0-5343 GCF_039522005.1 Alkalibacterium indicireducens | reverse complement strand
GTTCTTGTGAAGACAACATTCTCAACACTCCTTCATTTTCGTAACGCTTACATACATTATACTAAAAACCCACTATTCTATCTATTGAAATCATAGGTAGAATAGGGGTTTTTCAGCAGTCTCGTTCTCTCAGGCAGATCTTTTTAATTTGTCTTCTTTAGCTGTTTCTGAATTTCTCTACATCCCTTGCAATCATGACTTCTTCATCTGTTGGAATAAGGAACACTTTAACTTTGGAGGAATCAGATGAGATTTCTCTTTCTTTACCACGTACATTGTTTTTCTCATCATCGATTTCTGCTCCCAGGAAGGTCAGTCCATCGATCACATTCTTACGAGTATCTGATCCATTTTCTCCAATGCCTGCAGTAAAGACAATGGCATCTACACCATTCATAGTCGCAGCATATGATCCGATGTATTTTCTGACACGATCTTCAAAAATACGAAGAGCCAGTTCAGCTTTTTCATTAGTAGCTTCTGCATCTTCAAGGTCTCTCATGTCACTTGATATGCCTGACAAGCCTTTCAGTCCAGATTCGTTATTTAGAATATAGATCATGTCATTGATAGACTCGATGCCTTCTTTTTCCATCAGGAATGGAAGCAATGAAGGATCAATGTCACCAGAACGTGTACCCATGGTCACTCCTGCAAGTGGGGTGAATCCCATAGATGTGTCTACTGATTTTCCGCCATCAACTGCAGTGATAGATGCACCATTACCTAAGTGACATGTAATGATTTTTGTGTCTTCAATTGGTTTTCCAAGCAGTTCAGCTGCTCGTTCAGCAACATATTTGTGGCTGGTTCCGTGTGCACCGTACTTACGGGCATTATGCTTTTCGTAATATTCCATTGGAATGCTGTAAAGGTAGTTCACTTTAGGCATAGTCTGATGGAATGATGTATCAAATACAGCTACACTAGTAATATCTGGAAGAATTTTACGGAAAGCCTTGATTCCAGTAGCGTTAGCCGGGTTATGAAGCGGAGCAAATTCAGATAGTTCTTCGATCTGATTGATGACTTCATCAGTTACTAGAGCTGAATCTTTAAAGATTTCTCCACCAGCAACCACACGGTGTCCCACACCAGTAATTTCATTGAAATCACTTAAAATGTTCCATTCTTTAAGCTGTTCAAGAAGCATTTCAACTGCCACTTCATGATCAGCGATATCGACAACTTGTTCGAATTTTTCGCCGTCATTGTATTTGATAGTAAAGATCGAATCATTCAGTCCAATTCTCTCTACGATTCCTGAAGCTAGTACGCTTTCTTCCGGCATAGTGAAAAGTTTCCATTTCAAACTTGAGCTTCCAGCATTAATTGCAATTGTCTTTGACATAATATATATGCTCCTTTTAGTTTATTTAATCCCTTGTTCCTTTTTCCACTTCTTAATATCCATTAAGAAGGTTTTGAACGCTTCTTTATTGGATAAGCTTGGAGAAGTAGCGATCAGCACTTCTTTAGCCTGTCTGCTCTTTTCTCCTTTTTTCTGAACGATCAGTATGGATTTTCTGGACTGTTTATTCTTGAACCATTCATTGGGCAGATGAATGAATCCCTGAACATATCCTATACTCTGAATAAATGAAAGCAGTCCTTTAACTTCTTCTGACTCAAACGTGCTTGTAGGCATGAGATAGAAAGCCAAGCCATCTTCTTTCAAGTAGTTAAGACCCTGCTCTACCAGTAGAAAATGACTATATGAGTAGCCTTCCTCAAATGAAGTACTGAAAGTATTACCCTCTAATTCTATCGGATAATACCCTACAGGTAAATCAGAAAGCATGATGTCTGCAGGATCCATCAGTAAAGGCTGAAGCGCGTCCTGATGCATCAGTTCGATCGGCATACCCAGTAATGCAGCTAATGTCGATGTTAAAGATATTAGCAGGTCATCATTATCCACACCTGTGAATCTAAATTTATTTTTAGAGGATTCCAGATTACTGAATAGTGTATACATCAAGTTGCCAGTGCCGACTGATAAATCAGCTATATGGGCGGGCTGGTCGAAATCGTATAGAAGTTCGATCAGATAACTGAAAATAATGCCGATGGCATCTGGAGTTGGCTGATGGTTCGGCTGAAGCAAGTCTTCCTTGGCCGCTTTGATCAGAATAAGCTGAATAGCCTGTTTTCGTTCTTCAGGGGTCAGTGCAGTCAGTGTCAAACGACTATATATATCGATCAACTGTTTCTGAGCCTCTTCCCCGGGCAGACCATTCTCCACATGAATATCTCCGTCATCCAGGATATTCTCACCTGTTTCGATCAGGGCTTCAATATAAGTTGAATCAAGCTCTTTTCTGATGAGTTCTGTGGAATCATTCAACACAGAAAAAAAACGTTCTACGTTATTTATGTCCAAAAAAAATTATCCTTTCATCTTTTAAGGTGGTCAACAGCGAGTAAGATACTTGGGATAAAAAGTTAAAGCAGATTTAGTTATTATTAGTAAGGGTATCTATAGACATTTTAACTCATTTACTCATTATTCACAAGATTAATAATTGGTGTATGTACATTCTGTCGTATGACATCCTGTCATCTTATCGTAAAGAAAAAAGGAATCATATCAGCTGATGTGATTCCTCCACTTCTCTTAATTTAGTTAGCCACAGGATAAACAGAAACTTGCTTTTTGTTTTTTCCTTTACGCTCGAAACGAACAACGCCATCAACTTTAGCATAAAGCGTGTCATCTCCACCACGACCAACGTTTTCACCTGGATGGATTTTAGTTCCGCGTTGACGGTATAAAATTGATCCACCTGAAACGACCTGACCGTCTCCACGCTTAGCGCCTAGACGTTTGGATTGAGAATCACGACCGTTGGAAGTAGACCCTCCACCTTTTTTCGTCGCGAAAAACTGTAAATTCATTTTCAACATGATTTTTGCACCTCCATTACTTATTGTCTGAGGAATGGACTGTCATATAGTCTCCATACTCTTCCTCCGTATTTTTCAAGGAAAGATGCAGACTATTCATCAATATTTGAGCTGTTTCCATTTGCTTCTGACTCAAACCTTCGGGCAGCGAGAACTTCAGAAAGCCTCCCTGATCATCAGCCGACACGATATCTGGCGATATCTTACCGATCTCTATCAGACTGTTCACTGTACCGATACTCAATGCTGAGACGGCGGCGCACACGATATCCTGACCATAAGGACCGGAATCAGCATGTCCAGTGACTTCCACTGAAGAGATATGCTCATTTTCAAACTGGAATAGAATATTGATCATTACAGAACCGCTTCCCTGTTTGTATTAGTTGGTTTTAATTGATTTGATTGTTACTTTTGTATACGGCTGACGGTGACCTTGCTTGTTGTGAGAGTCTTTTCTGCGACGGTATTTGTAAGTCGTAACTTTCTTACCGCGACCTTGTTTTTCGATAATTGCTTCAACTGAAGCACCTTCGATAAACGGACTTCCTACAACAGTGCTGTCTCCACCGACGAACAATACTTCTCCAAATGTTACAGTATCGCCAGATTCTCCGTCCAGTTTTTCGACAAAGATTTCCTGACCTTCTTCAACTTTGAACTGTTTGCCGCCTGTTTTGATGATTGCATACATACTTGTTGCACCTCCTTATAATTTTGAACAAAGCATAATACGCCCTATTCCTGCACTTAGACTCGCCGTTATAAGTGGCATTAGCTCTTAAATACTTATATACGAGCGGTTGTAGCTGTGGTGCGTCACAAATACAACATTAATATCATATCAAATAAGACATAACGAGTCAACGTTTTTTGTCGAAAAGCTTTTTCCAAAATGACTGTTTCTCTTCTTTAAGAGACATCAGCGGAACAGTGTCTCCCAGAAGACGTCTCGCAATGTTTCTATACCCTTGTGACGACACATGATCCGGATCCAACACTACTGGATTCCCTTTATTTGAAGATCTGACGACTTCATCGTCTTCAAAAATGATTCCCAACAGTTCTACTGATAGATGGCGGGTGATTTCTTCTATATCCATCACTTCACCCTTTTGCATCATTGACTTTCGGATTCGGTTAATGATCAGTTTCGGCTGCTGGATCGATGTCTGTTCGATCAGCCCGATGATTCTGTCTGCATCTCGGATTGCTGACATTTCAGGCGTTGTCACCAGAATAGCGTCATCGGCTGCAGCTATAGAGTTTTTGAATCCTTGTTCGATTCCTGCTGGACAATCGATCAGCACAAAGTCATAATCTTTTTTAAGTTCGCCGATCAGATCTATCATCTGTTCTTCATTGATAGCATTCTTGTCAGCGTGCTGAGCAGCTGGAAGCAGGAAAAGCTGATCATTGAAGCGCTTGTCTTTTATGATAGCTTGATGAAGTTTTGCTCTTCCTTCGACTACATCAATAATATCGTAGATAATTCTATTCTCAAGACCTAAAATAACATCCAGGTTACGAAGTCCTATGTCCATATCCACTAGACACACTTTTCTGCTTTGAAGGGCCAGAGCTGTTCCTATGTTTGCAGTGGATGTCGTTTTTCCTACTCCGCCTTTACCTGATGTAACAACAATTGCTTTTCCCATTTAAAATAAACCTCCTGAGTGTTTCCCTATTTCTGGTCGTATAGTTTTCAAGTAATGCAGAGAACCGACCTCTATGATATGTAAATCATTCACGTAAACAAATTGGATGTCCTCTGACTGTACAAGGTTTTCATCTCTGTTCTCAATGACATGTACATTTCCGCCAATCCTCACTTGTGCGTTATACTTGAAATTCGCCAGGACTATGGCATTTTCATTGCCTTCAAATCCTGCATGGGCGATCCCTTTCAATTCTCCGATAACAAATATACTGCCCGTTGCCCGAACTGTTCCACCTGGATGGACTTGACCTATAAGCAGCAAATCACCATCAGCTTCAAGAATTTGACCGCTTCTGACTGTTCTTACTTCAAGCTTTGGGCGTGCTTCTCTGGCACGTTTCTGAGCATCTTCGATCGAAATAACATCGGATTCGTATGAACTGATTTTAAAATGCTCATCCTCAATGATATAGCTAATCTGTTTTTTTTCGTCAGCTGACAGCAGCCTGTTCCCAGTGTCAACAAAAAAAATCAGCTCATGTCCTTTCTGAGTATCCTTTTTCAGTTGAACTGTAAGTTCTTTCAGCTGGTCAACTACTTCTTCAAAGGAAGCTGAAGCGTGCAGGATAATCTGAAACCCTCCCGTTCTTCCCTTTAGTGTTACAGCATTCTTCATTGGCTCCACTCCTCATTATCTGTAGTTACTGTCAAATTTTTTTGTTCTTAAAGGTCTATAACCGTTGTTCTATCAAGGAAAAGACAAAAAACACTTGCCC
>NZ_BAAADA010000120.1:0-2714 GCF_039522005.1 Alkalibacterium indicireducens | reverse complement strand
TCCGATTGGTATAGTCAGTGGGCCTTCACCACCTTTAATTTTTAGTTTTCATAAAAAATTTGACAGTTCCTGTAATTCAAATGTAAAATTATCTATTAATCTTGTTTTTCCTATAAATACTGCTATTGCAACTAAAACTGATTTTTCAATATAATTTACTCTTTGTAATGATAAAGAATCAACAACTTCTACATAATCAATCTTTGCCAAATTATAAGTATTTATATTTTTACTTATTATCTCAATTATTTTTAAGCTATCTCTCTCTCCATTATTTAAGGCTTCCTTAGCTAAAGTTAAAGATTTATTTAAAATAGTAGCTGAAGATCTTTCCTCTAAACTTAGGTATGTGTTTCTAGAACTTTTAGCTAGTCCATCCTCTTCCCTTATAATTGGACACCCTACAACGTCTATATCAATATTAAGGTCCCTAACCATTCTTTGAATTACAGCTAACTGTTGTGCATCCTTTTCTCCAAAATAAGCTCTATCTGCTGGTATTGTGTTAAATAATTTACTTACAACAGTGCAAACCCCTCTAAAATGTATTGGCCTACTAGCTCCACATAAACCTTCTGTTAATCCAGTTATATTAACAAAAGTACTTGCATTGTCACAATACATCTCTTCAACTTCAGGATTAAATATTGCTGTTGCTCTACCTCTTGTGCATACTTCTATATCTCTTTCTAAGTCTCTTGGATAACTACCTAAATCTTCATTTTTCCCAAACTGAGTTGGATTTACAAAGATACTTACAACAACTTTATCATTTTCTTTTGATGCTTTTCTAATTAAACTTTCATGACCTTCATGTAAATATCCCATAGTAGGAACTAATCCTACCTTTAAGCCTTGTTTTTTCCACTCTTTTACTTGACTTCTAACATCATTTACTGTTTTAAATATAACCATATTTCTTGACCCTTTTAATATAATTTTTCTAAAACATCATCACTTATTTTAAACCCATGTTCTGGACCTGGAAAAACTCCATCTTTTACTTCCTCTATATATTTTGTAAATGCTTTATTCATCTCTTCTGATAAATCAGCATATTTCTTCACAAATTTAGGGGTAAAATCACTATACATCCCCAACATATCTTGATATACAAGAATTTGTCCATCACACCCTGCACCTGCTCCAATACCAATTGTAGGTATTGATATCTCTTTAGAAATTAACTCTGCAAGCTTAGTTGGAACACATTCTAACACTACAGCGAATGCTCCTGCTTTTTCTACAGCTTTAGCAGCTCTTATTAATTCTTTAGCAGCTTCCTTGTCCTTTCCTTGTACCTTAAATCCTCCAAATGCATTAACAGATTGGGGTGTTAAACCTATATGCGCCATAACAGGTATAGAAGCCTTTACTATAGCCTCTATTTTATCGCATACTTCTATCCCTCCTTCTAATTTAACAACCTGAGCTCGTCCTTCTTTTATTAATCTTCCTGCATTAACTACTGAATCATATACTGAAGTTTGATAAGACATAAATGGCATATCTGCAACAACTAAAGTGTTCTTAGCTCCTCTTGTAACTGCTCTAGTATGATGAATCATGTCTTCCATAGTTACTGAAAGTGTATCTTCATGTCCTAGACATACCATACCAAGAGAATCTCCTACTAATATTCCATTTATCCCAGCTTCATCAATTATTTTTGCTGTTGAATAGTCATAAGCTGTAAGCATTGTTAATTTTTCATTTCTTAATTTAGATTCTTTAAATGTAACTGCTGTATTTTTCATCTATCTCTCTCCTAACTCTCTCCTAAATACTTTTCTAATTCACTATAATCTCTATTAATATTTTTTAACATAGCTATCTCTAATACATTTTTTGATAATAGCATATATAAAGCTCTGTCTTCATCTGATAAAACTTCACAGTGACCTTTAATTGTTGAAATATCACAACGTTCAACTGGCCCTGTCAAACTTTCTATAATTCCTTTTTCTTTTATATTTCTAATATTAAATTCAATTAATGGATATAAAGCTTCAATTGCCATTTTTTCAGTAAATCCACATTGAATTAGATATGTAACGCTTGTATTAATAAGTCCTAGCACAAGGTTACTAGATACTACTGATGCGGCATGATAAAGAGATTTATTCTCCTTAGATACTATTACAGTACTATTACCTAACTTTTTGAAGAAATCACATAAAAACTTTGCATATTTTTCATCGCCTTCAATTGTTATAAAAGATTTTTTTAATTTTTTGTATGAATTATATTTATCTGATATTGAAAACATAGGATGGACAGAATAACCATAAGCACCATAGTCCTGTATATTTGAAAAGATATCTGAAGATATTGCACCACTGCAATGGCAGATTAATTTGTTTTTGATTTGATAATTTTTAATTTCTTGCCATACCTCCTGAATTTGACCATCAGGAGTCGTAATGAAAATAGTATCATTTTCATCTACTAATTCTCTTAAGTTTAAATATTGTTTACTAGATGTAAAATTCGAAGCTGCTAATGACGAGTCTTCGCTTTTACTATAAAATCCTGTTACTTGTATTTTATGTTCCTGGAAATACTTCCCGAATGAACAACCTACCTTGCCGGCTCCAATAAAACCAACGTTCATAATTATCACCTCCATAAAGAAGTGGTTACTGTCAAATTTTTTTGTTCTTAAAGGTCTATAACCGTTGTTCTATCAAGGAAAAGACAAAAAACACTTGCCC
>NZ_BAAADA010000119.1:0-4183 GCF_039522005.1 Alkalibacterium indicireducens | reverse complement strand
GGCATAATAATCGGTACCAAGTCAATGACACCAAGGGTCAAAGGCTATTTTTTAACTGCAAAACTTGAGTTAAGTCAGATGATGTAGCGATATACTCATGAAAAATTATTGTGAAATTATTATAATTCTATTGAATTTAGACTAAATCAAGTTGTTACACAGTTAGGGTTGAAATAGGAGTTACATATATTTGAGGAGGAAAGGGAATGCGTTTCAAAACAGTACAAAAAGCCACATATCCTAAACATAATAAATCGCGTACACACCATAAGGCAATTGAAAAAATAGATGCACCGGCTATCATGGTTTTCCCGATGTCCATGCACTTGGGTGCTCCGGCCAAGCCAGTAGTGGAAGTGGGCGACAAAGTGAAGGTGGGAACCTTGTTGGGGGAAGCTCAAGGCTTCATTTCTGCAAATATTCTGTCATCAGTAAGTGGGGAAGTCATTTCTATTGAAGAACGTGATGTACTCAGTGATATCTACACATGTGTCATCATAAAAAATGATGGAGAATACACAGAAGAAGCGCCGTTTCCGGAAGCAGGAGATAATGTGGATCCGGCACTTGTTCCTGAACTGATCAAAAGAGCCGGTATTTCCGGAATGGGAGGAGCGACATTCTCGACTAACGTAAAAATGTCACCGCCCAAAGACAAGAAAATCGACACGCTTATTCTTAACGGAGCAGAATGCGAGCCGTATTCTACATCTGATCTGCGTACGATGATCGAATATGCAGATGAAATTATTGAAGGTGTCCGCGTTATCGATTCAGTCTTCAACGTTGACAGAGTATTCATTGGTATTGAAGACAATGCTAAAGAAGCTGGAGAAGCACTGAAAAAAGCAGCTGAGGGCTACGATAAAGTTGAGATCAAAGTCCTTGAAGCTAAATATCCTCAAGGATCTGAAAAGCAGTTGATCGAGAACTGTACAGGACGTCAAGTGCCTGCAGGCGGCCTGCCAGCTGATATCGGCTGTGTCGTATCCAATGTTGGGACATTTCAGATGATATACCGTGCGGTACGCTTAGGTAAACCTATGGTAGAACGTGTCTGCACGATTTCAGGTACACCAGTTGCCGACCCTAAAAACCTGCTTGTACGTCTGGGTACACCGATTGATGACGTGATTGATTTTTGTGGAGGCTTCCAGGAAGCGCCACGTAAAGTGATTCACGGTGGGCCTATGATGGGGAAAACCATCAAAGACGGAGCGATTCCTATCTCTAAAGGGACCACTCATGTGACATTCCTTACTGCAGAAGAAGTCGATGATGAAGAACGTATGGATTGTATCCGCTGTTCAGAATGTATTAACGTCTGTCCTGTAAGCTTACAGCCTATACTTATCAGTAATGCTTACGAGCGGGGAGACATCGAAAAAGCAGAACAGCTTGGAGCTATGGACTGTATTGAATGCGGAAACTGTTCATATATCTGTCCGTCCAAGATTCCTTTACTAGACAACATAAGAAAAGCTAAAACGGTTATCAGACAGAATGCAAAGGCGGTGTAGGAATGAGTACGAATAAAACAAAAACCACCTTGGCCGATTACGATTTAGTGCTCGACAACTCACCACACATATTTGAAAAATGGTCATCACAGTGGATCATGCTGCAAGTTATTATTTCCATGCTGTTTCCGTTGGCAGCGGGTGTCTACTTCTTCGGATTCCAGACACTTTATCTTACTGTTCTTGCTGTGATCACGTGTGTGATCAGTGAGTACCTGTACGAAAAAATTGTTAGAAAACGTGTAACTGTGACCGATTTATCAGCAGTAGTTACAGGTATGCTTATTGGATTAAGTATGCCAAACGGTGTCCAATGGTACAGTATTATTATTGTCAGTCTATTCGCGATTATTGTTGTCAAGATGATTCCGGGTGGAATCGGCAGAAACCGGTTCAATCCCGCGGTAGGCGGACGAGTCATGTATTTGATGGCACCTTGGATTGTAAATACATTTGTTTCAGGAGAAGATATAATAACCACAGCAAGTCAGGCAGAAGCTATTACAACTGCAACTCCAGATGACCTGGTTGCTGCTGCAACACCCTTGTTCTACATTGGAAGTGGTGCGCAGGAAGTACCGGACGGCGCGCAGACGCTTTGGAATATGTTCCTGGGAAATCAAGGTGGATGGGGCGGATCTCTTGGTGAAACAAGTGCACTCGCATTACTCATCGCGATGGCGTTTCTGATTTTCCGACGCATTATCAATCCTAAGATACCGGCAATGTACATCGGAACAGTTGCTCTGATCATGCTGGTTTACTCAGGATTTGATTTCGAATTCATGATGTATCACATTCTAAGTGGGGCCTTGCTTCTGGCAGGAACTTTCATGGTCACAGACTATGCTTCAGGTGGCCTGACTCCTCTTGGTCGAACGGTATTTCCGATCGGCGCTGGCATCATTACTGCGGCTTTCAGAATTGGATATTTTTCACCTGAAGGGGTTGGCTTCTCAATACTGATTATGAATGCGATCATTCCATTTGTAGACAAACTGGTTATGCCGCGCATTTACGGTCACAAGAAACGTCCCGGAGTTCATCCGGATTATGATCTGACAGAGCCGCTTACCAAGCGTGACGTGCTGACAGACAATTGAGTAGATAATAAAACGGCTGGAAAATGATCCGGCCGTTTTTTTTACGTATTATTCAGCGTATACTTAAGAAAATAGAAAAGGGTGTGCTAAGTATGCTGAAAAAAATACTTGCAGCAGGAGCAGTTTTTATCATTGGAATGGTTTTAAGCGGGTGCGGAGACATAAGAGAACCGTCACCGTTTGAAGAAGTAGATACATTGGACGGTGTATCTATAAGCTTGAATCAGGAAGTGTATGATTCAGAAGGAGAGACATTCATTCTTACTGTGTCGAATCAGTCTGAAGAAGAGATAAGCTATGGCATTGCGTTTACTGTCGAAAAGCAGGAAGGGGACCAGTGGATAACCGTTGAACCAGAGGAAGAGATGTCATTTATTATGATTGCCCATATACTGGGTCCGGGAGAAGAGGCAGAAGACGAACTGAACATGCATTATTATGAGCCCTTCGAACCAGGTGAGTACCGAGTCGTCAGACAGATCGAAGGAGAAGTGCTGACTGCCGAGTTTACTGTGGAATAAAAAGATAAAGCAATAAAGATAAGTCAGCTTGTTAGCGACAACTGACATCTTTATTGCTTTTCCTTAATTGTCTGGTGTAGTTTTGATGGTATTGATCTTAAGAATGTCTTCATAATCACCAACCTGAGATATGAAATGTATCATGTTAAACTGTGCGGGAAGGTGCAATGTATACATATCTTCACAAATTGAACTTCCGTCTTCCAAATAGGTAATAGAATGATCTGTTGAAACAACAGTGATATTGTTTGCTTTAAAAGTTTCCACTAGATAAGCAAGTGTAGCATCTCTATTTTTATACTGAATCTCCAGTTGTTTAGTACTGTCGATCTTGAATAATCCTTTAAGCAGACGCAAAACGATCAGCATGATAAATGTACTTGTGATTGCCATGAAATAATAACCCATACCCACGGCAATACCTAAACTTGCTACAGCCCATATTGAAGCAGCCGTTGTCAGTCCAGTCACTGTGCGTCTACTTACAATAATTGTTCCTGCGCCCAGGAATCCAATCCCGTTGACAATCTGAGCGGTAAGACGAGTAATGTCGGTTGATAATATTGTTGAAAAATCGGGGTTGTCCATGGCAAAGTTCAAGACCCATCTGCTGGCTTCCAGTTGCGTCATCGTAATGATCGCTGCACCCAGACTGACTAGAGTATGGGTGCGTATCCCAGCATCGCGACCCTTAAGTTCTCGTTCGTAACCAATTACCCCGCCGACGACTGCAGCGAGAATCAGTCTTAAAAATAATTCTATCTGAGTAAATTCCAAACCGATTCCTCCCTCATACTTTTATAACACTATTATCGTTAACTTGACAAATAAATACAAGAATGAATTTGTAGAGATCACAGGGAATTACTTTCATCTTTCTGCTACATATTGTATACTAAAATTATTAGCAGAACCTACCAGTTTTTTTCACATGTACATAACTATAAGAAAGTATGTGAAAAAAGTAATTGAACCAATTTCATAACTAACTTTTTAAAAAAGGAAACACTCGTCTAATTTCAAAATGACTATTTTTTAA
>NZ_BAAADA010000118.1:0-3156 GCF_039522005.1 Alkalibacterium indicireducens | reverse complement strand
GAAAGTCAAAAACAATAAACTGCGTTTCAGATTTCTAGAATAAATTTCCGAGAATAGCTTTACACATACTCCATATTCTAAACAATTGAAAAATTTGAGTAGTTGGTCTATAGTTTTTGTAAGCGATTTAAAAAAGGAGTGGAATTGGATAATGGTCAAGCGATTATTGAACTGTTATGCAAGTGATTTTCTCGAGATGAATAAGGAAGAGTTAAAGCAGTCGATCAAAGCAAGCGAAGGTCGCACTATTCTGTCTGAAAATATCGTCTCTACTGCGGCATCACCTGGACTAACCAATAGTGAGGTGGCCAGATCTGTCGGAGCAGACTTGATTCTTTTAAATGGCTTCGACTTGCTGGAGCCGAAAGTTAATGGGTTAGATAGCAAAGAAAATGATCCAGTGAGACGCCTGAAAGAACTTACAGGTCGTCCGATTGGGGTCAATATCGAACCCGTCGATCAGCAGGCAGTCATGAATGAAGATAAGCTGACGATTTCTAAAGGGAGACAGGCGTTCAAAGAGACATTCGAGGAAGCTGAGAATCTGGGATTCGATTTCATCTGTCTGACGGGTAATCCGGGAACAGGCGTAAGTAATAAAGAAATAAACAAAGCAATATCAGTAGCAAAAGAAGCGTTCAAAGGTCTGATTATCGCAGGGAAAATGCACGGTGCTGGAGTGAACGAAGCAGTGATCGATTTGGATGCGATCCGTTCCTTCATTGAGAGTGGAGCAGACATCATTCTTCTGCCAGCAATCGGAACAGTACCGGGAGTCACACCGGACGTCGTCTATGAAGCCGTTTGTTTATGCAAGTCTTCTGACGTACTGAGCATGTCGGCTATAGGTACAAGCCAGGAAACAGCGGATCCAAGCACAATCAAAGATATTGCTTTACAAAATAAAATAGCCGGTGTGGATATCCAGCATATTGGCGATGCCGGATATGGAGGAGTCGCACCTTATCTGAATATTCTGGAAATGTCCCGAGTGATTCGTGGAGACCGTCATACACTGGCGCGCATGGCCGGATCGAATGCGCGGTAATGATACTTGAGAAATGATTGGAAGTAACTATTAGTGAATATGGCGCATCTAATCGGTGATAACAATGTAAAAGAGGGACTTGAGTGATGACTAGATTGAGAAAACAGGAGAATTCAATCATATTAACTATTCCTGTATCCGAAGCTGAAAATCTTAATTCGAATACTGAGTATAGTGTCAAAATTGGTCAGTAAGGAACTATTTTACTTATTTCAAAATTAAAATTCATGTGTTGGCTCAGATATTGGACAAAGTTATGAGAAAGAGATGTGGGTTGAGGAGGATCTAAAGGGTAGAAAAGTTGAATAAGAGATACTATTATTTTATTTTATACTGATCTCTAAGCTGAAAAATGGTGGAGCGTGGCTCTGCCTTTTTTTTATCTAAAATACTCAGAAAAAAAGAAAATGAATTAAAGTATTTTAGTTAGTTATCTGTTTTTTCATCAATATTATATATAGATCGTTATTTAGGAGTGAAGAATATGATGTATAAAGACAGGTCTAAACCGATTGTGCTATTTGTTTTGGAAGCTTTACTTATAAGAGCAGATTTGAGTGATGAAGACAAGCAGTATGCTTATTCTCAGATGAAAGGGTATAAAGGGGAACTACACTTTGATAGTATTGTTGAAAAATATCTCCCAAATTATCTGATGATACCGGATCTCTTTTTGAAAAGTCAGGGTTCTACTTTTCAAATTGATATGAGTATCCTTACTGATCAGAAGATTTACATTTATGAAGTGAAAAATTACCAAGGTGAGCTTATGTATCGAGAAGGGAGGTTGACTTACTATTCAAGTGGGTTGGAGATATTAAATCCAGTGAGTCAAGTCCAGAGAGCAGCTATTCTGTTAAAAAATATGTTGAGAAAACATAATATTAATCTGGAAGTCGAACCATATGTCGTATTCATTAATCCCAACTGTACCATTTATCAGTCAATACCCGATAAAAGAATTTTACTCCCAAGTCTGCTGGATAGCCATTTTAAACTGATCGAAAAACAGTCCAATATAAAAACCAGAAAACTTTTAGAAATAGCCGAGAAGTTAACTAACCTAAATCTAAAGTCAAAGTCATACCTACTGACTGACTTGCCAGCTCATGACTTTTATCTGTTGAAAAAAGGGATATATTGCAGTAAATGTAATGAGTTTTTAAACAAAGTTTTGGGTCGGATGTGTGTCTGTAGGTTCTGTGGATTCAAAGAATCGGCAATCGATAATGCGATGCGACATACATTAGAATACCAGACACTTTTTCCTGACGAAACTTTAAAAACTGAAGTATTGTATACCTGGTGCGGCGAACTGCACTCAATGTATCGCCTGCGTAAGGTTCTAAAGAGTCTTAATGAAGAAAAATCTGGCGAGGCCAGATTATCATTATAGTCAGTTGATGCTGTGAGAAACGCAGGGTATAGTTCAGACGGGATGTGAGCGCTGAACTGCATTATGAGCACTTCTGAGTCGAGTTCGTGATAAAAGAAGTGAGCTGAACTACACCGCAATATGCTATAGTCTAGTTGGCAGTACGATTGCAGAGGTGAACTTCATTCAAGAGACGTCAGAATGAAGTTCAAATCGCTGAACCCCAATGAACTACATCTAGAAGCTTTCAATGAAGAATAATCTGGCCAGGCCAGATTACCATTATAGTCAGTTGATGCTGTGAGAAACGCAGGGTATAGTTCAGACGGGATGTGAGCGCTGAACTGCATTATGAGCACTTCTGAGTCGAGTTCGTGATAAAAGAAGTGAGCTGAACTACACCGCAATATGCTATAGTCTAGTTGGCAGTACGATTGCAGAGGTGAACTTCATTCAAGAGACGTCAGAATGAAGTTCAAATCGCTGAACCCCAATGAACTACATCTAGAAGCTTCAGATGACGAAAAATCTGGCGAGGCCAGATTATCATTATCGCGTTTGAAGCAGGCATTCAACCTTTTGATGTCTACTTAATCAAGTGCTTTAACGTAATTCCGAAAGAAGTCTCCCATTTCTAAGCGTATGGGTGCGAAGCACCAGTTAAAGTGGGAGATGAATTTCGGTCAAGCGATAGCTTGAAGTGGTTAATCTGTCCTTTTTGTTGTATACTATA
>NZ_BAAADA010000117.1:0-1292 GCF_039522005.1 Alkalibacterium indicireducens | reverse complement strand
AACCCTCATCCCTGCCGAGCTATCATCCCACGATTGAAACCGTGGGTTTTCTCGCTCGGAAAACTGATAAAATTTTCAGAAGTCATATCGATAATTTCTTTCTACTATTTATTTCTTTGAGATTATATTTCCTCGTCAGAACCAGAATCATTCTATATCATTTTTCTGGTCATCCTGACTTTCGTCCATATCGACTAATGTATTCAAATCTCTCAGTTCATTATTCTTCTTAGGTAAAACAGATATTGTCCCGTCTGTTTCAAGAATCACTGCAGCTACTTCTTCAACCTTTCCAATCCCTTGTTCTCTGATTGCCTGAAGCACTTCAGATTTTGGAATGCGTTCCTTATTCATCTTATCCTCGTAATATTTCCCATCATAAAAAAGTAAAGATGGATGAGCTTTCAGTATTCGGCTGAAAAATGGCGATCTTGAAGACAAATAGCTTGAAAGAAACTGAAAGAATAAAAGTAGTCAGAAGATATAAAGACCTTCCCATAATACTTCATCCTGATTGATGAGTATATTACCAAACACCGTTCCTAAAGAAACGGTAATGATAAAGTCAAAAGCATTCATTTTTAACAACGTCCGTTTGCCTGACAGTCTCAGAACAAATAAAATGACGGGGTAGCAAAAAAAAAGAGAGGACGGTTATCCGTCCAAATTGTCCAGCGTTCATGTGTATCCTTCTGAAAAAAGCATGTTTCTATGCTTTTATTACTTAATCAACTTCGTTATCTACTTCTAAGGTATCGATTTCTCCATTTTCAGCTGCATTCAGATGCATGGCGGCATATTCCTGAAATTTCTCCGATGAGGAAGTAGCTCCCGATACAGTATCAACTTGTCCGGCATCCTCTGTTTCAAAAGGCTGTCCGTTTAAAGCATCCATGTATTCCTGAGGCCTAATACCTGCCTGATCAGCCATTGCCTCTTGATAACTCTCATCCTCAGTCTTAGCTGTACCCTGCTCATTGTAATTAGATGTGACGATTTCACCATCTTCATCATCGATAGTGAATTCAGCCCACCAGCCGTTCTCATCATAGTTTGCTTCGACCAGTTCTTAAGTGCCGTCTTCAAAGGTACCATCTGTGACACCAACTTCAGTGGTTCCATTCTCCACATCGCCTTCATCATCACACGCAGTTAGCAGGAGAACCGGTGCAGCAAGAACAAGCAATGCATGTTTTAAGCCCATAATTTTCTCCTTTCCATTTTTAACGTAATTCCGAAAGAAGTCTCCCACTTCTAAACGTATGGGTACGAAGCACCAGTGAAAGTGGGAG